>JARRKE010000094.1 GCA_037388465.1 Gammaproteobacteria bacterium | reverse complement strand
GTGACCCAGACCACGCTGTCCATGGACGATACCGCCGATGTGATCGACGCATTGCGCGAGGCCTTTCCCGCCATTCACGGGCCGCGCAAGGATGATATCTGCTACGCCACGCAAAACCGTCAGGATGCCGTGAAATCACTGGCGGACGAGTGCGATCTGATTCTGGTCGTGGGTTCGCCCAATAGTTCGAATTCGAACCGGTTGCGGGAGCTCGCGCAAAAGCGCGGTACGGATGCCTATCTAATCGATGGTCCTGCGGATATCCGTGACGCGTGGCTTTCAGGCAAGCGACATATCGGTGTAACGGCTGGGGCATCTGCGCCGGAGTTGCTGGTACAGCAGGTGGTGGAGGCATTGCGCTCCCGGGGCATGGACCGTGTTTCCGAGGCCAAGGGTCGCGAAGAGCACATTACCTTCAGTTTGCCGAATACGTTGCGTGGTGATTAAAGGGTTTTGACGCTTCAACAAAAAAGGGGCCATAGGCCCCTTTTTTGTTGATAGCTAAATCAGGTCAGTGCCAGCAATCCTGTACGGTTACCCCCGTGCCAGTGATGCCTTTCTGGCCTAGATTGGTGAGTGTAAAACTACCGCAATCATCATCGCCTTGGCCGCCAACGGGAGCGGCGGTAAGCGTGTATCCGGAACAGGCGTTGGCGCCGGCCAACCCGTTACACCCCCCGGGAGTAGACGCTGATACGGATACGGTATAAGCATTGCTCGATGTACTGACTGAGTTGCTGCTGTAGCCAAGCTGGCTCATATTGATGGCATAGGAATTGTTGGTGGTGTAATAACGTTCCTGTTTGCTGGCTGCTTCCTGCAAAAGCGTAACGGCGTCGGTGCGCTTGGCCTTGCGTGCATAATTGAGGTAAGCAGGCACGGCAATGACTGAGATGAGAGCCAGTATGGCCACCACCGTCATCAACTCGATCAAGTTGAAGCCATAATTGCGGCGTTGGGTTGGCGTATGGGACAGCATAAGCACTCCTGTTTTATCCAACATTGATGCATATCCAGGGTGGGGACCAATAGTCATTCCTGTTCTACTCGCCCGGTGTGCTTCGGCTAATAATGGGTTGGATCTTGGTGACGACTTTCATGGCTATGCCCCCTCCTGTGGCGGGCAGAGTGAGAATATGCAGTCGCACCATCATCCCTGGTTTCAATGCATCCGGCTGCTTTACGAGCGTGGTCTGAAGCTCGGCAAGGTATCCTGGATCAATTTGATAGCTGCTACCGTCATTCAGCGTGACAACCGCATCCGAGAAATTCAGCGTCTGCAAGGTGCCGATTTTTTCGCTGGTCGTGCCAACTGTGTCAATAGCCGAGGCGCTGGCAAAAACCATTAACAGAATGCAGGTGAATGCAATTCTGAAGAGTGGATTGTTGTACATGGCGCGTTTGCTCCTATAGCAAAGTCAGAATCAGCGGATGATACGCCAGGATTTACGTCCTTCTTCGCCGGTCATGAATGGCAACTGATAGAACTGGCCGCCTTTGGTCGAACCGGCGAGGGCGCCACCGAAGAAGCTGGGGCTGCCCGCGGCGGCTGTACTGAACTGTATGCCGCCGACGCTGCCGATACCGGGGACGCCCAAGTGGAAAGGCTGATAATTCATGCGTCCGCCCGAGGCGAGATCCAGTGCCATCAGCCAGCCGCTGCCGCCCGTCGAGCAAGGATCCGAACTGGGTATCAAGGTGCTGAACGTCACGCTCTTGCCGACGATAACCGGATCAGCGACGACCATTTCCCCTTGACGAATCCAGCTTGTCGGTGTGCCGGTGTCAGCTGGATCGGGTTTTTCCAGATCCACATACCAGCCCATGTCGGCCGACCAGTCGATCTTGTTTTGAGTCAAAACACGGGCGACGTAGCCTGGAATGGGATTCTCGTAGATGATCTGTTGTTGCAGCAAATCGGCACGGGTAAGCGGTGGATTAGCGGCAGGCGTTCCCGCGGTACCAACGTTCGGCACCGAAAAGCCATCGTGGTCCCAGATGCCATAAAAGCTCTGGTTGGTCGACGTGTCCGCGATGTTGTCGTTGTTTTCGATGTACTTGCCGGTGCCGAAGTACACCATCACACCGTAAGTGCGCCCCTTGGGGTGCGATTCGGCGACCACCTTGGTCGTGACGGGTTGCCGTTTGGCAGGCGTGGATGCATCCGTTGCCTCAAACAGCGGAGTGGGCTTGGGATTGCCGTATTTGGAAACGTGCCACTGAGACGGGTTCTTGGCTGTGAGATCGAAACGCCATACGTTGCCATGCAGGTCAGCTGCATACACGTAGTCGGTGACGCCGTCGCCATCCAGATCGATTGGCGTGGATTCGGCGAGGCCGTTCGGGTCGGAGGTGCTGCCAGACTCGGTATCGAGTTTGGCAAGGATCGAGCCGGTCGCCAGGTCGAGTACGTAAAGCACGGCGTGACCGGAGCCGACATGGGAATCCGCGATTGTGTTGCCAAAGCCGTTATTGACCAGCACGCCCCACTCGTCGTTGTGCAGGCGTACGATGTGCGGCTTTCCATAGGTATCACCAAGGTCGGCATCGTCCGCGTCGGTGAATTCCCACATTACGGTACTGGCAGCATTGGCTTCGGTAAGTTGAGAGGGGTTGGTTACGTCCAGTGCGTAGATTTCCTGGCCGCCAGCGCCCATACCGCCGACCAGGACGCTGTGCCATGCTGCAGCTGAATCCGCCGGTTTTTTGAAAAACGCATCCGTGATTTCCATCTGACCATCGACGAAATAATGATGCAGACCCGCGGTGCGGTAATTGGGGTCGGTCAAGGTGGCAGCGTTCTGCATCGCCACCTTGGGCATGAACGCGAATTGCTCCTGACCGTTATTGTCCGAATTCTGGAACGTGCCGCTGGAATCGTAATGTCCGGCCTTGAAGGCATGCAGGAAGCCGTCATTCGAACCGACCCAGACCAGGTTCAGGCGGGTTTTGTGGGCGCTTTGGAATGTCGCGTAATCCGTTTCCGGCCCGGTCGTGCCATACAGGACGTCCTGCCACTTGAACGTCGAACTGGAAGTGTAATAGTCATAATCGAAGTCAGGGGCGGGCTGGTAAACCGGCGAAGAATTCACGATGTCGCCGAGTACGTAAGAGCGGTTGCGATAGCTGCCGCCGCTCTTGACTTCCTGCGCACGGTCGCCGCGCAGCCAATCGAGACGGTTCTGGCCGTCGGTCGCCGTACCGCCATCCTCGAGCGCCGTTTGTTCTGTGCTGGAAAGATTGCTCCAGGTAAAAGGTACGCCGACACCGCCAGCCGTGGTGATGATCTGCCGGCGGTTGGCATCCGTGGAGGTCGGATCCCAGTTTTGCGTGTTGAGTACGGTTTGGGCGTGCCAGGCCGGCGGACAGAAGGCGCCACGTGGGTAGAGTGATGTGGGGGTACAGGTCAGGTTGCCGGTGCCGTCGGAAATCGGGCGGGCCGCGAGGTCGCCGGACCAGTCGGCGCTGTCGAAGGTGGCCAGAAAGGCTTGCGAACTGGCCAGCAGTCGACCGGTGCTGAACGAGGCGCTGGACGAAGACCCGGTGCGATTCTGGATGCGCTGGATAATGGTCTTGAACGCGGTGACGATGTCGTTCGGGTTCTCCGCGCTGAAGAACTGGCCGCGAGAGTCGATGGCGGCATGGTACAGGTCGTAGACGTTTTCAGGCGCCGCATCAGAACCAGTTGTAGGCCAGTTTGTCGCGCCGCTGGCGAAGGCATCATAAGCCGGTGCCGCATAAGTGTCACCGCCCCACTGGGGGCTGGTGAGCCAGGAACCCAGGCCTACACCGACAGTAAAGGTGACCATATGCTGCCAGCTGGCCGGGTCGTTCTTGGGATTCCAGTAAGGCTGGATGGTTTGCGAAGTGCCACCGGAGGTAACGGTTTCCGCCGTGGTGACAGGTTCGTATTTAAGCTCGCCGGAATCACTCAGCGTGGACCGCAGGTCGGTGCGCCAGTAGTAGTAGGCAATATCGGCCAGGCTGGTGCTGTTGTTGTCCGTAAAGGGCGGGTGATCGGCGGCTACGTAGGATGTACCGTCGGGAAGCGTATGGTCACTACCATCCTGATTACCAAAACTCGTGACGGAGCCGTTCCAGATACCATCGGTCATGATGATGGAGTAGTTCTGTCGGCATGCGTAGGTCGGAGTGGAGGTGACCCCGGGGTCGTATTGATACGGGCGGGATGTTTCGTACATGGCGCCGGCACGGGCCAGTGCGGCACGCAGCGGCGTGCCGCCCGAGGCTGGCAAACGGGACAGCCAGCTATAGAAATTATCCTTATGGGTGCCGGTGAAGCGGGCCAGCTGGTTGTCGTAGTAAGAGTTGTTCCAGCCGCAACGCTGACTGGAACCGAAGGCTCTGCATCGATTCAACACCTGCCAGGCGACACGAGTCTGATCATTAAGCTGCGCGAAGGCCAGGCTGGAGCCGGAAACCACGGACAGATTGCGGGTCCGGTAGAAGGAATACCAGTTGGCGAAGTTCTGACGCTCATCGGTGCCGCCAGGGCCGGAGGTCGAGCTTACATCGACTCGAGTGTAGCAACCGTCATTGTTGGTGCCACCCGACAGCGTGCATGAGGAATCATAGACATAGTAATAGGCGTCGCTGGTCGAGTAGGCGTTGTAGGTGGGCCATTGCCTAGAATAATAGCCATTGGCGTAAACAACCCATTGATAGCTGCTGCCCGGCGTATAAGAGACAGGCGCTGCATAGTCGGAGCTCAGGTCGATACAGCCGAGTGAAGTGTCAAACCCATCGATATAGGCACATGTGAAGCTGGTGCTGTAGGTGTTGCCGCTGGCATCCACGGGAGCGTCGTAAGTGACGTTCGGGTTGTAATAAAGTGCGTTGAAAGTGCTCGATTTATAGCGGTCGGTATATCGGTTTCCACCCATGGTGTCAGGCACGTACGCCCACGCCATACTCCCGGAATCATCGAGCGTCAGCGTGATGTTGGGTGGAACGTTGGTGGCGAGGAACAACGGCTGTTGGGCAATGCCTAATGCTGCCAGAGCCGCCTGCGGCACCAGTAGTGGAACAGCAAGCGCCAGTGATGCCAGGAGATATCTCATCTTCCGACTGAAACTGAAGGCTTGAGTGTTCATGTGGCTGCTCCTTGTGGAGAGTTCGGTTCGCATACGTGCGGTGCCTGAGTAGTTATGCAAACTGAATTTTTCCAAATGACTGAGAAACATCTTGGTATACCGGTTAATGTCAGGGGACGATCGCATACACGTTCTGCAGTACAGACACCGCACCGGAATACTTTGCGCCGACCCCGCGCGCGGTGATCCGGTAATAAACCACCTGGGCTGTCGTGCTCTTGCCGTACTGGGATGTCGGCGTCAACGAGCCGCCCAGGTTCGTGCTGTCAATTTCCTCAATGAAAAACTGAGGATTGTTGGCAAGTATGGGTGTGGCGGTTGTGCCGACCGCGCCACTGGTGAACGGACTGGATGCCGGTACCGCCGGCATAGGGGTTCCGGTTATCTCACCGGCGTTCGGCGGGAAATTGCGTGGGTAGTTTGCCTTTGCCCACAATGTGTCTCCGCGGAAAGCCGCTATGTCGGCGCCGGCAGTGGTGGAATAAAGATCGCCCGTTTTGATGGCCCAGGTGGCGGGAGAAACACTGGGTGCACCATCAGTAGATATGTCGTACGGATGGTTGGGGTACGGGGGATTCGGTTGGCATGGTGCGGTGATGTCGGGCTGGACACAGTTCAGCCAATCCTCACTGTAAGCGATGGCTGCCTCGGCCGCTTCGTACGAAAGGGATTTCTGACGCAGGTTGGAGGCCATGCGTTCCTGCAAGCTGACATTGCGGATACTGCTGACGCCGAGAACGGTCAGGATGAGCAGGAACAGCAGGGAGGCAATCAGGGCGAAACCTTGCTGGGTCGCTTTTGTATGTTTGGTTAAGGAAAACAGCATGGCGGGCCTCATTGGATCAGATTGTTCTCCAGCGAGATGTAGCGGGTGACAAGGCCGGAGGCGAGCAGCAACCCGATGGCGATACTGCGCACCGTATCCCAGTTGCCCACGCTGCCGGCCTTCACGTACTGGTCGACCGAACCATCACCATCCAGATCGACACCGTATAGAATTTTCATGTTGTCCACGTTCCGGATCAGGATCTGCTGGCCAGAAGTGACGCCACCGGTGGTTGTGGTGCAGGACAGGGTCCGGTTGGTGGTGTTGACGAGAAATTGCTCAGTAACGACCTGAGGGGTGGCGTACGAACCGGGAGGCGCGGCCCCTGTGCATACAGGGATGGAACTGTCATCCTGAAAACTGAACGTAACGGTGTCCGGTGTCGCCGTGCTGCCGCCGTCCGTACCGCTGAGTATGACGCCGCTGGTACTGGTGAAGACATTCACGTTGTCGGCGGTGGAGTTGGTCTTATAGCCGGCCAAATGCAGGTTGTTGGATAGCAGGAAACTGGTTGCACGGGCGTTTTCCTGCAGGCGGGACTGCCATTCCTGGACCCTGAAGCCCTGCTTGTTGCTCTGAAATATCTGGAACAGCGCGAGCAGAAGGAACAGGCTGATCACCAGTGCGATCATCAGCTCGATGAGGCTCAGGCCCTGTTGATGCTTGAGAGCCGGCGCGTTCATGGATAGATCACCGTGGTGAAGGTTTGCGTGCCAGAGGTCCCCGCTTGCGTCGTGACTGTGCTGGTCTGTTTCTCGGTCCAGGAAACGCTGACGGTGTAGCCGGACGTCGCTGTGCATGGCGCGTCATTGCAGAGGACCGTAATCGTGCCCTGCGGGAGATCTGTGCTAATCATCTGGCTGATATTGACCAGGTCAAAGCTGGCCATATCTCCGATGGTGCAGTTGGTGGTCGTACAGTCGGTGGGGGCGCTCGTCGGGATGGCCGTGGTCCCACTGGGGAGGGGGGTTTTCGAGGATTTGTTGGCGTAATTCAGCGCCTGCACACCCGGCATATTGCTGCGCATCATGGCCGCCAGATTTTCTACATCCATCTGTGCGATGCTGCGCATATAAGAGGTGTAGTTGTTGGCCAGCGCCAGGGTCTGCATCCCGGCCAGACCGAGCAGGCCGATGGCGACCACGAGGACCGCGATCAAGGCCTCAATCAGGCTGAAACCAGCCTGTTTTGATCTGCTTATGGGCATGCCGAGCCCCTTTGCAATTGATAATTTCCGACGGTACTGATGGTCAGGCAGCGGCGGTCACTGGGCTTGTCCGGACTGGAATGCAAAGTTACCTGGCCACTGTTGCTGGTCATCCCGACATTGTTGTAAGTGATCCTGTCGTCGATGGTGCTGCTGGTTCCAGTCAGCGTATCCCCGACGGTTGAGCCGCTATGCACTAAGCCGCTATGCACCTTGAGGAGTTTTTCACCGGCATCGACGGTGCCGTTGCCGTTTATGTCGTTAAAGACGATCCAGCCGAAGGTGTAGGGGCCGTTCGTGCAACTGGCCTGATTATTACTAGCGCACAGGGTGACCGTCTGCCCCCGCTTGACGGCTTCGCTGCGGGCATAGGCGACATCCGTGGTGAAGTCGTTGATTTCGCTGGCCAAGCGGTTGGTCGTGGTCAGCCACGAGTAGGCCGGAAAGGCGATCATCGCCATGATGGCGACCAGCGCCACCACGGTCATGAGTTCGATCAACGTAAAGCCGTATTCGTCTTTCATGCCCTTTATTTAAGAGAGTGGGGGCATGAGGTAAAGCGTCGTATGGACAGGAGGTCCGGACACGCCGACAAATGGTGGTGCGTGGTGGTGACCTGCCGGCATGGTGAACAAGTTTTGCGCTGGTGTCGGCTCGTTGTTTCCGGCCAAAGCGTTTCATAACCTCTTGATTTTAAGCCGCTGACTATCGGTCTGCCTTTTTTCTTTACGACCCGCATTTTGCACCTGTCTGGTGCGGTTCATTTGTAAGACAAGTATTCCCCGGCAGTGCATCAGGTCGCCGAATGGCCAAAAAATCCCCGTAAAAACGCTTTCGACCCATCGGTCAAATATTCGATGCTGCGCCCGGTTACAGCCATCCATAGAGGGTGGCAATAAGGTTATCGGAATAAGCAATTTGACGACTTCCAAGGTGAAGTACATCTTTTTATCAAAATAATTATCAATCCATAAATTCGACTTTTGGCCCGGTTCGGGCAGATGTCGAAAAGAATTGCGTTTTGGAGGAGAGGAGCCAGATGTCTGAAAGTCGGGACACGTCGCAGTCCATTGACGAGATTTGCGAACGCCACAACGGGAAGCCGGGTGCGCTGCTTCCCATTCTCCATGATGTCCAGGGTCAATACGGATTTATCCCACGCCATTCGGTAGCGGAAATCGCCACAAACCTGAATCTCACCCGCGCCGAAGTGGACGGGGTGGTCAGTTTTTACTCAGATTTCAAGACTTCGCTGCCGGCGCGACGGGTGATCAAGATATGCCGTGCCGAGGCCTGCCAGGCCAGCGGCGGAAGGGATATCTGGAATGCAGCCGTTGTCGCGGCCGCCGCCAGCGGTGGTTCGGTCGAGGTGGAGGCGGTGTATTGCCTCGGCAACTGTGCATGCGGCCCTTCCGCCCAGATAGACGACCGGACTCTGGGCCGTCTGGACGAGGAGCGGATTGTCGCGCTCATTGCCGCTCCCGGCAGGGAGGGCGACGCATGAAGGTGTTTGTTTCAGCGGACAGCAGTTCGCTTTCGATCGGCGCCGGGGAGGTGGCCGATGCCCTGGCCGGGGAGGCCCAACGCAGAGGGTTGGAACTGGATCTGGTGCGTACCGGTTCGCATGGCCTGTTCTGGCTGGAACCCTTGATCGAATGCGAACGAAACGGGCAACGGGTGGCCTTCGGCCCGGTTTCGCCGCCCGATGTGCCGGGCATTCTGGATGCGTTGCAGACCGATGATCTCGCACATCCGCTGAATCTCGGATCGGTGACGGCACTACTCGAGTCCCAGGGGCAGCAGCGGATCAACTTCAAGCGTTGCGGATTTGTCGATCCCGTTTCATGGGATGACTATCTGGCAACAGGCGGAACGCAGGGTGTACGCAAGGCGCTGGAACTCGGGCCGGAGGCGGTGATCGATGCCGTTACCCGATCCGGATTGCGCGGGCGCGGCGGTGCGGGGTTCCCCACCGGTGTGAAATGGCGCACCACCCACAATGCCGCGGCCGACATGAAATACATCGTCTGCAACGCGGACGAAGGCGACAGCGGCACATTCGCCGACCGGATGTTGATGGAAGGCGATCCCCTGAGCCTGATCGAAGGCATGGTGATCGCCGGATTCGCGGTCGGGGCCGTGCAGGGCTACATCTACCTGCGCTCGGAATATCCGCATGCGCGACGTGCACTGCAAGCCGCCATCGATGCCGCCTACGACAACGGACTGCTCGGCAATGACGTTCTCGGCTCCGGGCAGCGCTTTGACCTGGAGATCCGGCTGGGGGCCGGCGCCTATATCTGCGGCGAGGAAACCTCCCTGCTGGAAAGTCTGGAAGGCAAGCGGGGGACTGTGCGATTCAAGCCGCCGCTGCCGGCAATAAACGGCGCGTTCGGAAAACCGACGGTGGTAAATAACGTCATCACGCTGGCGACGGTGCCGACAATCCTGGCGGACGGTGCCGACAGCTATGCCGCCCTGGGTCACGGCAAATCGCGTGGCACCCTCACCGTGCAGCTAAGCGGCAACATACGTCGCCCCGGGCTCTACGAGCTGCCCTTCGGCGTCACGCTGGGTCACCTCGTGGAAACGCTGGGGGGCGGAACGGCCTCGGGCCGGCCGGCCAGGGCCGTCCAGGTCGGCGGCCCCCTGGGCGCCTATTTCCCCGTTTCCCTGTTCGATACGCCGCTGGACTACGAGTCGTTCGCCGCGCGCGAAGGCATGCTCGGTCACGGCGGTGTGGTGGTCTTCGACGATACGGTGGATATGGCCGCACAGGCGCGCTTCGCCATGGAGTTCTGCGCCATCGAATCCTGCGGCAAGTGCACGCCCTGCCGGATCGGTTCGACGCGCGGCGCCGAGGTCATCGACCGTATCCGGGTCGGCATCGAACGCAGCGCAAATCTGGCGCTGCTCGAAGATCTCTGCGACGTGATGGAGCACGGTTCGCTGTGTGCGTTGGGCGGCCTAACGCCCTACCCGGTGCGCAGCGCGCTGAAACATTTCCCTGAAGACTTCGGTATGTCGGTCGGCGCAGCCGTCGCGACAGGCTAGGAGGTGGATCGATATGGCATTAATGCATGATACGGATTACGGAACACCGGCGAGTACCGACAGCAAGCTCGTCACGCTGACCGTGGACGGGCAGACCGTTGAGGTTCCGGCAGGCACCTCCGTGATGCGGGCCGCGATGGAAGCGGGCATTTCCGTTCCCAAGCTGTGCGCCACCGACAGCCTGGAGGCATTCGGTTCCTGTCGACTGTGTACCGTGGAGATCGAAGGACGCCGGGGCTACCCCGCTTCCTGCCATACCCTGGTGGAGCCTGGCATGGTGGTCCGCACGCAAACGCCGGCGCTGGAAAAGATGCGCCGCGGCGTCATGGAGCTTTATATCTCCGATCATCCGCTGGATTGCCTGACCTGCTCGGCCAACGGTAACTGCGAACTGCAGGATATGGCCGGCGAAGTGGGCCTGCGCGAAGTCCGTTACGGCTTTACCGGCAAGAATCACCTCGAGGCGTCGACCGACGACTCCAATCCGTACTTCAGCTTCGACGCCAGCAAGTGCATCGTCTGCTCGCGCTGCGTGCGCGCCTGCGAGGAGGTCCAGGGGACCTTTGCGCTCACCGTGAATGGCCGCGGGTTCGACTCCGAGATCAGCGCGGGGCAGCGGGAAGCGTTTCTGGATTCCGAGTGCGTTTCCTGCGGCGCCTGCGTGCAGGCCTGCCCCACGGCCACCCTGATGGAGAAGTCGGTCATCGAACACGGCCAGCCGGAGCGCAGCGTGGTGACCACCTGCGCCTATTGCGGCGTGGGTTGCTCGTTCAAGGCCGAGCTGCGCGGCGACCAGGTCATCCGCATGGTGCCGTACAAGGACGGCAAGGCCAATCACGGCCACTCCTGCGTCAAAGGGCGTTTCGCCTGGGGTTACACCAGCCATCCCGACCGCATCACCAAGCCGATGATTCGCGAACAGATCACGGACCGCTGGCGCGAGGTGAGCTGGGAGGAGGCCATCGGATTCGCCGCGCGGCGGATACGCGAGATTCAGGCGGCGCACGGTCGCGGGTCGGTGGGTGCCATCACCTCCTCGCGCTGTACCAACGAAGAAACGTTCCTGGTCCAGAAACTCGTCCGGGCTGTGTTCGGCGTCAACAACGTGGACACCTGCGCGCGGGTGTGTCACTCGCCCACCGGCTACGGACTGAAAACCGCATTCGGGACCTCCGCCGGCACGCAGGATTTCGATTCGGTGGAGGAATCCGACGTCATCATGGTGATCGGCGCCAACCCCACCGACGCCCATCCGGTATTCGGCTCGCAGATGAAACGCCGCCTGCGCGAAGGCGCCGGGCTGATCGTGGTGGACCCGCGCCGCATCGATCTGGTCCGCACGCCCCATGTGCAGGCGGACTACCATCTTCAGCTCCAACCGGGATCGAACGTGGCGCTGGTGAATGCCCTGGCCCATGTCATCGTCACCGAAGGGCTGGCGGACGAGGCGTTCGTCGCCGAACGCTGCGAGCCCGAGGCCTACGCCGATTGGCGCGAGTTCATCGCCCGCCCGGAAAACGCGCCGGAGGCCGTTGAGGCGGTAACCGGCGTGCCGGCCGAACAGCTGCGCGGTGCCGCCCGGTTGTACGCGGGTGCCGACAATGCGGCCATTTATTACGGTCTGGGCGTGACGGAGCACAGCCAGGGTTCGACCATGGTCATGGGCATGGCGAATCTGGCCATGCTGACCGGCAACCTGGGGCGGCGCGGCGTCGGCGTCAACCCGCTGCGCGGCCAGAACAACGTCCAGGGTTCCTGCGACATGGGCTCGTTCCCGCACGAGTTCCCCGGCTACCGCCACGTGGCAGACGCCGCCGCGCGGCAGGCCTTCGAGCAGGAATGGGGGGTAAGCCTCGATCACGAGCCGGGGTTGCGCATCCCGAACATGATCGACGCCGCCATCGCGGGCAGCTTCAAGGCGATCTACATCCAGGGCGAGGACATCCTGCAGTCCGATCCCAACATCCAGCACATCGCCGCCGGCCTGTCGGCCATGGATTGCGTGATCGTCCAGGACCTGTTCCTCAACGAAACGGCCAGTTACGCCCACGTCTTCCTGCCGGGTTCCTCCTTCCTGGAAAAAGACGGCACATTCACCAATGCCGAACGGCGCATCAACCGCGTGCGGCGCGCCGTTGCGCCGGCCGGCGGCATGGCGGACTGGGAGATCACCCAGGCCCTGGCCCGGGCGCTCGACTATCCCATGGACTACAAGCACCCGAGCGAAATCATGGACGAGATCGCCCGCACCACGCCGACCTTCGCTGGCGTCAGCTACGAAAAGCTGGAACGCGTGGGCAGCATCCAGTGGCCGTGCAATGACAAGACGCCGGAAGGCACGCCGACCATGCACATCGGGACGTTCGTGCGCGGCAAAGGCCAGTTCATGCTCACGCCTTACATTCCCACCGAGGAACGCACCAGCCGGAAATTCACTCTGCTGCTGACCACCGGGCGCATCCTCAGCCAGTACAATGTGGGTGCGCAGACGCGCCGGACCGAGAACGGCGCCTGGCATGCCGAGGACCAGCTGGAGATCCATCCGCACGATGCGGAACAGCGCGGTATCCGCGACGGCAACATGGTGGCGGTGCGCAGCCGGATCGGCGAGACCACCCTGCGTGCGCGCATCAGCGACCGGGTACCGCCCGGCGTGGTGTACACGACCTTCCACTTCCCGGAGACGGGCGCGAACGTGGTCACCACCGACCAGTCCGACTGGGCGACCAACTGCCCCGAGTACAAGGTCACGGCCGTGGAAGTGATATTGAGCAACACCCTGTCCGACTGGCAGGCGCGCTATCGCGATACGCGTGACGAAACGCTCGGGCTTCCCGCGCAGCCGATGGAAGCGGCCGTGGAGGCCGATGAATGAAGGCATACGGTCACGCGGCGGTCGACACAGCCGGGCAGGTTGTGGAGGTGCCGATGGACGCGAGATCCGTCGTCGAGCTGCCTCAGCCCCGAACCGCGCCCTATCGGGAAGTGCGAACGGGGCACTGGGACGGCGCGGGCCTTGAACGCGGGCAGCGGCGCGTGCCGGAAGAGGTGCCGGTCGCGCTGCGGGTGAACTGCATCGATTACGCCGTCATGCTGGCCAGCCCGGCCGACCTGGAGGATTTCGCCTACGGGTTTATGC
>JARRKE010000093.1 GCA_037388465.1 Gammaproteobacteria bacterium | reverse complement strand
AAATACTGCGCTTCCAACAATACGTTTGGGTATCCTTCCCATCTTGAAGAAAGTACAAATACCGACGCCCGTGCTAACCATGGGTATGGATTCTTCACACGACCCGGCATATGGACCCGTGCCGTCAAACCTAGATCAGCGACGAGCTCCTCCAACATCTGGCGCTGCGGCCCATCACCCAGTATGACCAGATTCAAATCCATATCCCGACACAGCAAAGCAAACGCCTTGATCACTGTGGAAAAATCCTTTTGTTCCGCTAATCGACCAATAGATAAAAGATAAGGCTTCCAAGAGTTGGTTTTTTGCGATTCCACTCGCTCTTCAACCAAGGCCCTGATCCGGTCCACATCTATCGGGTTACCAATCACACTGATCTTCCTGCCAGATAGGCCCAGCGCCCCCTGCAACTCATGACTCATATAATCAGTAAGAACTACTACTTGATCAACGAGTGGATACAGCCAGCGCATCAGGATTCTGCGCATTCTGGATTTAACGTTTGCCAGCGATGCAGCCTCGCGGATCACCAAACGAGTCTTCCGCCCCACCAGTATTCGGGCAGCAATTGCCACCAGGTTCGCACCTCGACGATCTTGACAGAAGGATCAACCTCAGCCAGCAATTCACCTTTTTTGTTAGCCAAAACAATTTCTACCTCATACCCCCTGGCGCTCAACTGTTTTGAAAGTGTGAGGAATACACGCTCGGCACCCCCCATATGCAAATCCGGGATAAACAAAGCTATCTTGTGTCTTGCAGTCGCTTCTACTTTTCGTCGCATCGTTTTCAGCGCATATGGTTATTAGGTACCAGCCATATTCGAAGCAGCACCCATCTTGCAAGACAGACCATGCTCAAAACTATTACTGTGGCCTGACCGCGGATAACCCTACCGGCGATTTGAAACCCCTGAATAATTTATATACTAGATCGCTTCTCTGGAGCATTTGCTCATTGCCAGATACTCATCTAGATAACCCTCTGCACAATTCGACCAAGTTATTTTTTTATCGATAACTTTTTGGCGGGCATGCCGTGCCAGCTCCAAGCGCAGCTCCGGGGAGGTTGCCAACCGCCTGATATGTTCTGCAAGTGTTGAAATATCACCCGACTCGAAAAGAAGCCCTTGTTTTTCATGCTCGATCAACTCCTGAACGCCCGGCAGGCTGCTTGAAATGACAGGACAACCAGCAGCCATGGCCTCCACTACAACGTTGGGGCGCCCTTCGGATCGACTCGCCAATATAAACACATCCGCATTCTTCAGTTCGCCGGCGATCGCAGAAGGCGGGACAACACCAACAAAGTTGACCTGACTTTCCACTCCCAGCTCCTGAACCAGTTGCTTGAGATTTCTGTATTCCTCGCCTTCACCAACCACCCTAAGCGATACCGGCGTCGCCTGGCGAGACAACGCCTTGATAATAGTGGCAATGTCTTTTCCCGGGATCAGATTCCCGACAGTCAGCAATTGAAACGACGGATGTGACTCACGTTCGATACGTAACAGGCTGTCCTCAACGCCATTGGGAATCACCTTGATTCTGCTTGCATGCCGTGGTGCCAATACAACCAGATCTTTTTGGATTGTTTCGCTAACCGTCAGGACGCGCTTGTTCAGACGTAGCAACACACCAAGAATCCGTCGTTTGATAAACGATTTTTCAAGCGAACTGACATCGGATCCTCTTATGGTCGTAATAACAGGTTTACGTATGAACCATCCGGCAAGACCAGCCATCACACCAGGCACCGACCAATTGGCATGTATTACATCTACCCGCATCCCGAGTCGAATGACCTGGAAAAACATTGCCAACAAAAAGCCGGGGAGCAGCAGCCATAAAATGGGAGTCGTCTTCAAAGCAACGGGTATTCCACCGGGTCGGTGTGCCAGCAATTGCCATCGATGCGGCGCATAGCGAAAGCAAAACAGCGGATATGGGGTATTCAAGTGGCAGGGTTCGGTTGAAGCCGGCATTAAAACGGCCAGATTTACGCGATCGCTCAACGCATCAGCAAGCCGCTTGACGAATATGCCGCTCGCCGGATTGTTCTGGACCGGGAAAGAAGTGGTTACCATAAGAACTCTAAGCCGGCTTTCCGCGACCAATGCCATTTATTTGCTAGTCTCGTGGGAGTTGTTTCTGTTATCGGGGCACACGCCGTAACCTACGTTGCAACGGTTACACACTGTATGTGGACCGAACTGCGGATGAAAGTCATGTTTACCGGCAAGTAGCCGTCACACAGACAACGTAAGGCAATGAGTGAATCCGATCATACCGTCTACAGACACCCACATGCCCGGCTGTCGACACGACGACCATTGAATAAAGCCATATCTAATTGATTAATAAGGATTAATATGACTTGGCGCATCACTATTTAGCCATCCTCACCAACCGGTTTCCAAGAGCATACATTTTGCGAATTCCGCCCCTCTCCCGCGTCAAAACGAGATAGAATGAATCGATATATTGTGAAATTCACGATCTTGAGTTGGATGGCGGTTCCCACAGGCAATGCCGTGATAACCTCAATCTTCGGCTTGTCTGGATGCACACCCGGGCTGGCGCAGAACAACAGCTATTTCGATTTAGGAACCAAGCATAACTATTTGACTTTAAAATAATATTGTCTACTATGGATCACTGAAAAACCATATCCTAGACGCTTATGTCTACACCTTCGCCGACTTTACGGCTGAATGGGCTTTCCCGCCGTTTGGTCAATGAAAACCTGCTCGACGAGGCCGCCGCCATCCAGGCTCAGGAGGCCGCCCAAAAAATGCGGGTGCCCCTGGTCGCCTATCTGGTCGACGAGAAAAAGCTCAACCCCACCCGCATCGCCCAAGCCGCTGGGGCCGAATTCGGTATGCCAGTACTCGAACTGGCCGGTTATGAGCCTGACAGCATCCCCCGGGATCTGATTCAGGAAAAAATCGTCCGCAAAAATCAGGCCTTACCGCTTTTCCGCCGTGGCAATCGGCTCTACGTGGCCATTGCCGATCCCTTGAATCTGCTCGCCCTGGACGAAATCAAGTTCAATACCGGCATACACACTGAGCCGGTCCTGGTCGAGCACAACCGCCTGCTGAAACTGATAGACGAGGCACTGGCCGCCGCCGACACCTCCATGCAGGACATGGACCTCGGCGAAGACCTCGACAATATGGAATTCTCGGATACCGAGGATGGCCAACAAGGACAGGCGGTGAGCGAATCCGATGCGGATGACACCCCTGTCGTACGTTTCGTCAACAAGGTGCTGCTCGACGCCATCAACAAGAAAGCCTCCGATATTCATTTCGAACCCTACGAGAAGAAATTCCGGGTTCGTTTACGCATCGACGGCGTGCTGGAGGAAATCGCCAATCCTCCTGTCAGCCTGGCGCCCCGAATCTCCGCCCGCCTGAAGGTCATGTCGCGCATGGACATTTCCGAACGGCGCATTCCTCAGGACGGCAGAATCAAACTCCAGCTGTCTAAGAGCCGCGCAATCGATTTTCGCGTCAACACCCTTCCAACCCTGTTTGGCGAGAAAATCGTACTGCGAATTCTCGATCCCAGTAGCGCCACCCTCGGTATCGAGGCGCTTGGCTACGAGGAGGATCAGAAACAGCTATACCTGGATGCCCTCAGCAAGCCCTATGGCATGATCCTGGTCACCGGACCGACGGGGAGCGGCAAAACCGTTTCCCTCTACACCGGTTTGAACATCCTCAACACCATAGACCGGAATATCTCCACGGCCGAGGACCCCGCTGAAATCAACATGCCTGGCGTCAATCAGGTCAACGTCAACCCCAAAGTGGGGCTCACCTTCGCAGAGGCCCTACGCGCCTTTCTGCGCCAGGATCCTGATGTTGTAATGGTTGGTGAGATCCGCGATCTGGAAACCGCTGAAATCGCCATCAAAGCGGCTCAGACCGGCCACTTGGTGCTCTCCACCCTGCATACCAACGATGCCCCGCAAACCCTCACCCGCCTGATGAACATGGGGGTTCCCCCTTACAACATCGCCTCGGCCTTGCTGCTTATCATCGCCCAACGCCTCGCACGCCGACTCTGCAGTAATTGCAAGGCTGTCGATAACGTGCCTCGCGAGGCCCTGTTAGAGGAGGGGTTCTCGGAAGATGAGGTGGACGATCTTAAAATTTACAAGGCTGTCGGCTGCGACCAATGCGGCGACTCCGGTTACAAGGGGCGGGTTGGCGTGTACCAGGTCATGCCCATATCAGAGGCCATGTCTCAGTTGATCATGGAAGGCGCAAATTCCCTGCAATTAGCCGCACAGGCCAAACGCGAAAATATACCCGACCTGCGTAGTTCCGGCCTGAAAAAAGTCAAGGATGGGGTCACCAGCCTCGCCGAGATCAACCGTGTGACGAAGGACTAAGCCATGGCACAAGCGGCGCAAAAGATCACGTTTCTCTGGGAAGGGACCGACAAGAAAGGTTCTCGCATCAAGGGCGAATCCCAGGCCATCAATGACCAGTACTTGAAGGCCGATCTGCGTCGCCAAGGCATCATACCGGTCAAGGTCCGCAAAAAACCCAAGGATCTGTTCGGTGGCAAGAAAAAAATCACCGGCGCCGACATCGCTATCTTTTCTCGCCAGCTATCCACCATGATGTCAGCTGGCGTACCGCTCGTGCAGGCTATGGACATCGCGGGCGGTGGCCACGAAAACCCCAGCATGCGCGAGCTGATCTACGGCATCAAGGCGGATATCGAAGGCGGCACCAACCTTGCCGATGCATTGGCCAAGCACCCCGCCCACTTTGACGACCTGTTCGTCAACCTGGTACGCGCTGGCGAACAGGCCGGTGCCCTGGAGACTTTGCTGGACAAGGTCGCGACGTATAAGGAAAAGACCGAAAGCCTAAAGGGCAAGGTCAAAAAGGCGTTGATGTATCCCGCCGCCGTAATCGTCGTTGCATTCATCGTCTCGTCGATCCTGTTGATTTTCGTGGTCCCCCAGTTCCAGGAGCTGTTCCAGGGCTTTGGTGCCGACCTACCGGCTTTCACCTTATTCGTGATTGCCCTGTCTAAATTCTTCCAGGCGTGGTGGTGGGCGATCTTTGGAGGAATCGGTGCAGGCATATTTGGGTTAATGCAGCTTAACAAGCGCTCTCCGACCTTCCGGCGCTACCGCGACATCGTAACGCTTAAGGTGCCGATCATCGGCAAACTCATGGAAAAATCGGCCATCGCCCGTTTCTCGCGCACCCTGTCCACCATGTTCGCCGCGGGCGTACCCCTGGTGGAGGCCCTGGACTCCGTCGCGGGCGCAACCGGTAACGCCCTTTACTCGGAGGCAACCTTGAAAATGCGCGACGACACCTCCACCGGCACCCAGATGCAACAAAGTATGCGCAGTACGGGACTGTTCCCGAACATGGTCGTACAAATGGTGGCTATCGGTGAGGAATCCGGCTCCCTGGAACATATGCTGGGCAAGGTCGCGGATTTCTTCGAGGAAGAGGTGGACAACCTGGTCGACGGTCTTTCCAGCCTGTTGGAGCCCTTGATCATGGCCGTACTCGGCGTCATGGTCGGCGGCTTGGTCATCGCCATGTATCTGCCGATCTTCAAGCTCGGTTCGGTCGTTTAACCCGCTTCCGAAACCGTGTCTTCGCTGGCCTTGCTTGCCGGGACGCCTTGGCTCTTTTTCCTTGGCGTCACCCTGCTTGGACTGGTCGTCGGCAGTTTCCTGAACGTTGTCATACACCGCTTGCCGCGTATGCTGCAGCAGGAATGGCGCCAGGAATGCCAGGCATTGCTGGACAGCCCGCAAACCGAGCCTCCAGCCCAACCCTATAACCTGCTGGTCCCCAGGTCCGCCTGCCCCCACTGCGGCCATCAGATTAGCGCGCTCGAGAACATCCCCATCCTGAGTTTTTTGTGGCTGCGCGGACGATGCAGCGCCTGCGGCGCGAAGGTCTCCTGGCAATACCCTTTGATCGAGGGCGGTAGCGCCATTCTAGCCATCGTCTTGGCCATCCATTTCGGGCCGACATGGAAACTTCTGGCGGCACTCCTGTTGACCTGGGCCCTGCTCAGCCTGGCGGCCATCGACCTCCAGACCCATCTCCTGCCCGACAAGATCACCCTGCCGCTGTTATGGGGTGGATTGTTGGTGAACAGCTTTGGCTTGTTCACCTCCTTGCAGGCCAGCGTAACGGGAGCGATGGCCGGTTATCTGGCCCTGTGGAGCGTGTATCACCTGTTTCGCCTTTTTACCGGCAAGGAAGGCATGGGATACGGTGATTTCAAGTTACTCGCCGCCCTCGGAGCCTGGCTCGGCTGGCAGCAACTGCCCATCATCATCATTCTCTCTTCCATCGTCGGCGCCACCGTCGGGATCGGACTGATCCTGTTTCGTGGTCACCAGAAGAACATACCGATCCCTTTCGGCCCCTATCTCGCTGCAGCCGGTTGGCTCGCCCTGTTATTCGGCCCGAGCCTTACTCAGCTCTGGTTGGGTGGCTGACCGCCCCATGTTCCGAGTCGGCCTGACAGGCGGCATAGGCAGCGGCAAATCCCTCGTCGCAAAATACTTTTCGACCCTCGGCATTCCCGTCATCGATGCCGATGAAATCAGCCGGGAACTGTCGAAGCCCGGCAGTCCCGCCCTGACGGAGATCCGCGCCGCATTCGGCAATGACGTCATTCAACCCGACGGGACCTTGGACCGGCAGGTACTGCGGGAACGCATATTCAAAGACCAGGACGCCCGAACCCGGCTCAATGCCATCCTGCATCCACGTATCCATGCGGCATTGAATGCCGCCGCCCGTGCCCAGAGAGGTCCGTATAGCCTGCTTGTCATCCCATTACTGGTGGAAAACCACCTCGAGGACACGGTAGACCGGATTCTGGTGGTGGATTGCCCGGAAAGCCTCCAGATCCAGCGCGTGATGGCGCGGGATCGGATCAGTGAAAAGGAGGCACGAGCCATCCTGGCGGCGCAGGCCTCGCGCCAGAGCCGCCTGCAAATTGCGCATGACGTGATCCACAATGAGGGAGAACTATCCGAACTGGAAATGCAAATCGGCAGCCTGCACAGTCGGTACCTCAAACTGGCTGCCGGCCATGACTGTTAATTCGGGCCCGAATATGGACAATAGGCCACGCTCATCGCTTAAATTCGTCCCGTGACCGACTACGTCAGCTACGAACAGCCGCTCAACGAACGCATGCGCACCTTTTTGCGCATCGAACAGCTGATGCAGCGCTTCGAATACTGCTCATCCGACGAATCGGAGTGGGATACTCATTGTGCGCTGGTCACGCTGATCGAAATATTCAGCCTTTCCACCCGCGGTGACCTCAAAAGCGAGCTAATGAAGGAACTGGACCGTCAGATCAGCAATCTGACCCGTCTTCAGGCCGAGCCGGACGTCGACCAGACACGCCTGGCCGAGGTGATAGAGCAGGAACAGGCACTGATCAGCCGCTTGCACGACATGCACGGTCAACTGGGGCAGCACCTCAAGGACAACGATTTCCTGAACAGCATCCGCCAGCGCACATCGATCCCCGGCGGCACCTGCGACTTCGACCTTCCTGCCTACCACTTCTGGCTGACACGCCCGGCCGCCTCACGCAAGGCCATGCTGGAATCCTGGATCGAACCTTTCCAGCAAATCCAGGAAGCGGTGGGGCTGATTCTGCATCACGTACGCGACGGCACCGAACCGACGTCCCAGACTGCACAACGTGGCTTCGTGCAGCAAAGCCTCGAGATGGGCGTGCCGTATCAGATCATACGCGTCGAGTTACCTCTTGATGCACCTTACTATCCGGAAATCAGCGCCGGCAGGCATCGCTTTTCCATTCGATTCCTGCGCCAGCACGACCTCAGCGTCCGCGCCCAGCAATGTGAGCAGGACATCGAATTCCGGCTCGCCAAATGCGCCTTGTAGGCTTCAGTGCACGACATTGAACGGCAGGATCAACCGGTAGGTCTTGCCGTCCACCGTTACCAGAAAATCCGCCACCCAGTCATGACGACCGCTGGAACAAACCGGCAGGACCACACGGGCGACGTGGCGTGTGGTAGAAACGGGCAGCAGCT
>JARRKE010000092.1 GCA_037388465.1 Gammaproteobacteria bacterium | reverse complement strand
ACCGCACCGACCGCCAGTTGGGCTTCTTCAAGGATCACGACGAGCTGTACTGGAACGTGACCGGTACGGGCTGGGACTTTCCCATCGACCATGCCTCGGCCACCGTGCACCTGCCGGGCGGCATTCCCGCCGCCGACCTGCAGGTAAAGGCCTACACCGGCTACCAGGGCGACCGCGGCACGCAGTACCGGGCCGGCAAGGGCGACAGCACGGCGGACTTTGTCACCACGGCGTCCCTGCCCCGCCATGCCGGGCTGACCATCGTGGTCGGCTGGCCCAAGGGCTATGTCGCCTCACCCACCCGGACCCGTGAAAGGTTGTGGTGGCTGCGCGACAACCTGCCGCTGGCCGTCGCCCTGGGTGGCGGCGGGTTGCTGCTGGTGTATCTCATCGTACGTGGACATCAGCGAGGACGCCTCGAGCGGACGCTACGTATTGCAAAGCCTGGACAAGCACAAGGGCAAACTCCTGCGCGGCGAGGAGACGGTGTACCGCAAGCTGCTGGCGTTCGGCGAGATCACCCTCAGCCGTGCCATGCAGAGCACCATCTACAATACCCGCGAAGCGCACAAACACGTGCTCAAGGCCGAGTACGAAGGCGCCTACTTCCGGCTCAACCGCGGCTATCTGGTTCCCGCCATCATCTTGCTGATCGCGACCTGGGCGGCCGCAGCGCTGACCCAGCAGCAGATATTTCACAAGGCCATGACCGGCTTTCTGAGCCTGTGGGTGGGGCTGTGGAGCATCGGCGCCTATGCCCTGATCAACGGTGTACTCGGCAACTGGGGCCGTGTCGGCCTCGCGCTGCGCCGCGCGGGACATTCCATAGGGGGGGCCGCCAGTTTCGTCGGCCTGATGTTCTCGGCCCTGGTCAGCACCGCGTTCGCCCTTCCATTCCTGCTCGCCGAACTGATCGGACTCGGCCTGCTGGCGCTGCAGCTCGGCTGGCAGACCACCGCCGTGCTGGCCGCCGCCCTGGCGCTGACCATATTGTTCTACCACCTGATGAAAGCGCCGACGCGGGCCGGACAACGTCTGCTGGACGAGATCGAGGGTTTTCGCCTGTACCTCAGCGTCGCCGAGGGCCAGGAACTCAAGCTCGCCGGTGCGCCGCGGGTGGATGCGGCCACCTACGAGGCCTATCTGCCCTACGCGGTGGCCCTGGACGTGGAGAACGCCTGGGGCGAGCGTTTCGCCGCCGAGATGCGCCGCGTGGGCCAGGCCGTACCCGCCGACTACACCCCGACCTGGTATCACGGCACCCATTTCAACACCGCGAATTTCAGCGCCTTCAGCGGTGCGCTCAGCGGCGCCATCGCCAGCGCCGCCACGCCTGCCAGCAGTGGCAGCGGCGGTTCCGGTTTCAGCAGCGGGGGCTCCTCGGGCGGCGGTGGCGGCGGCGGGGGTGGCGGCGGCTGGTAAGCGCCGGACGCTATTTGTTCAGCGCAGCCTTGAGGGGCTGAACCAGGGCGATAGCCCCACCCAGCAGGCTCAGGCTGGCGAGCAGGGACTGCAGCCAGTGCACGGAGGGGTAGCCAAGGTAGGCGAAATACAGGGCGAAGGCGCAGCCGAACAGAATGGCCGTGAGGATGTCGTGCAGCCAGGCCTTGAACGCCCCGGCCCAGCGCTGAGCCAGCGCCATGCCGCCCACGCCGCTCAGCCAGCCGCCGGCGGCCCCCATCAGGACGTCCACCGGCCAGTGCGCGCCGACCACGCAGCGGGAGAACGCCACCAGGGTGGCGAGCAGGAGGCACAGGGCCCGCAGCCCGCCGTGGCGCACCGAAAAGACCACGATCGCCGCCAGGGCGAAAATGGTCGTCGCATGCCCGGAAGGAAAGGAATGCCTGGTCAGATGCTGGCCGATGACGTGCATGCTGTGCGGGGGCAGAATGGCCGCCGGGCGTGGCATGTCGATGCCGAACTTGAGGCCTCTCAGCCAGAGCGCGGCGATGACGGCGGTGATGAACACCGCCCACACGAGCCGCGGCGCCCGCCGCGCGAAGGGCAGCACCAGCGTGAACACCACCAGGGCGTCGCCGAACAGAGTGAGGCCGGCCCACAGGCTGTCGCCGGTATAACGGCTTAAGCCATTGAGCCAATAGAACAGGGAAACGTTGTAGCCGCCGAACCAGACGATGACGTAGGCGGCGACGAGCAGGACGGGGGGCGCAAAGGCCCAGGTGTGTTCACCGGTCCAGCGGCGGGCGGTGAAAAAGGATTCGCGTACGTGCTCCTGCATCAGGCGTCCATGCACTGGGTGTCAGGTCGAGAAATGGGCTTCGTGCCTTTCGTGCTGTTCCTGGGCTTCGATCGTCAGGGTGGCGATGGGCCGGGCCTCCAGACGCTTGATGCCGATCGGCGCACCGGTCTCTTCGCAGTAGCCGTATTCCCCCGTCTCGATGCGCTTCAGGGCCGCATCGATCTTGGAGATCAGTTTGCGGTAGCGGTCGCGGGTGCGCAGTTCGAGCGCGGCCTCTTCTTCGTGCGTGGCGCGGTCGTTCTCATCCGGTTCGCGCCAGTCTTCCTCGCGCAGATTGCGGATGGTTTCCTCGGACTCCGACAGCAGCGCTTCGCGCCAGTGCAGGAGCTTGTTGCGAAAATAGGCCAGCTGACGGGGATTCATGTATTCCTCGTCTTCGCTGGGTTGATAGCCTTCCGGCAGTGCATCATTGGGCATAGCACGTTTCCCCTTAGCCCTGTTCATCGGATATTCATAAGCCTTTTGCGGCAATGAATCAATCCGCGGCACCTTTGGACAACACGGGCCGGATGGTGTCGAACACCCGGCCCACGTCGATGACCTTGAGGCAGACATTGTCCGTACAGGCGGTCTTGCGATGGTTGGCCGCGCTGACGCAGGGCGAGCAGGCGAGTCCCGCGTAGATCGGCGTGGTGTTGCCGAGCGGCCCGTACAGGGCCGGCGTTTCGGGACCGAAGATCACGAACGTGGGCAGGTCGGTGACCGCGGCGAAATGCCCCGGCCCGGAGTCGTTGCTGACCATCAGGGCGGCAATGCTGTACAGCGGCACCAGTTCCAGGAAGCCGACCTGGCCCGCGAAATTCACGCAGCGCGGATGTCCGACCTGCTCGCGCAGGCTCTCGGCCTGGGCCTGCTCGGCCGGGGCGCCGGTGATGAGCACCAGCGTGTCGTCGTACTGTTCCAGAATGCGCTGCATCAGGGCCACGTAGCGGTCCGGCATCCAGCGCCGCTGGGGCAGCAGATCGCTGGCGTTGGGATTGATCAGCACCAGCCGGTGCGCGGCGGGGTCGTATTCTGGATACAGCGCGCGGATGCGTTCACGCACCGCCTCCTGCTGCGCGGGCTCGACCGCCGCCCGGGCGAGCTGCACCTCGTCGTCGGTGACCAGGGTTTTCGAATACGGCAGCTCGGGTTTTTCGGCCAGCCCGGCGTTGACCAGCGCGACGAACACGCGCGAGATGTGCAGGTGCGGGTTGTACCAGACACGGTGGGTGAGCATGGCGCCGCGGTACAGCCCCTCGTTATGGTAGGCGTGAAAGCCGATGCGCCTGCGTGCCCCCGACAGGCCGGTGAGCAGCGCGCTATAGCGCGAAAACAACTCCAGGTCGTAAACCGTGTCGATGCCGGTGCGCCGCGTCCACCAGAAAAAGCGCAGCGTATCCCAGGCCAGGTGCCAGAGGCTGTCCTCGCGGATGGTGTAGACGTTGGCCTCCGGCACGGTGCCGAGCAGGCGCAGGCTGGGCGCGTTTTTCTTGAAGATGACGAAGTAGAGCTCCGCGCCGGTCTCGCGCGCCAGCTTGCGCATGGCCGGATCGACCAGCACGGCGCTGCCCATTTCCGACAGCTCGACGAACAGCGCGCGCCGGATCGGCCGGTCGGCGCCGCGCGCGGAGAACAGATCGAGCAGGCGCACCAGCCAGGTCGCCAGCCAACACAGCGGAATGCCCGCGAGATAGTCGATGCGGCGCATCGTATCGACCTTCATCGCCTTGCGTCCTCCCTCACAGGTGATGCTTGCCGGTCAGGTACACGACCAGGCCCGGCAGACTGACCAGAATCAGAATGAGCCCGTAGACGATCGACATCGTCAGCACGGCCGCCTTGGCGGCGCCGATCAGGGCAAAGAGGCCTACCATACCACCCTCGCGCACGCCCCACCCGGCCAGCGATACCGGCACGATGGTGAGCAGGATCACCGGCGGCACGATGACCAGGTAGGTCAGCGGCCCGTAGGGCAGGTCGACGCTGAGACCGATGCAGTAGATCGACAGCACCGCCAGCAGGTGAATCACCAGCGACAGCAGCACGATCACCACGCTGGCGCCCGGCGCATGGAAAATGCGGTGCATGCGCTCGGACAGGATGGGCAGCAGGTTCATCACCGGCCAGCGCGAAAACCAGTGCAGGCGGCGGAAGAAGAACAGCGCGCCGAAACCGATCAGGCCGGCGCCCACCAGCAGCGCGATGGGCACGAAGACCTGCTTGGGCAACGTGTGCGGCAGCGCCAGGCTGGCCAGCAGGTTAAGCAGCAGCAGCGCCGCCAGGCCGATGATGCGGTCCGAGGCCACGCCGTAAAAGGACTCGCGTTTGCGGAATCCCTGGCGCGCGACGTCGAGCACGCGGATGGCGTCGCCGCCGATGCTGGTCGGCAGCCCCTGATTGAAGAACATGCCCTTGAAGTAGCTCTTCACGTAGAACCAGGTGTCCTGCCCGAATTCCAGCCGCTGCATGACCAGGCGCCAGCGCAGGGCGGCCAGCACCGTGCTGGCGAACTGCAGCAGCACGGCAAGCACCAGCGGCCCCGCCTCGATCTGCTTCAAGGTATCGGCGAGGTTGCTCAGGTTGACGGAGCGCAGGATCAGCGCGAATACCAGCAGCGTGATCAGCAGGCGCAGCACGGTCTTCATCATGCGCCGCCTCCGTAACCTTCGCAGCGGTAGAACCAGTAGGTGGTCGCGGTGCGCCCGCCGACCTCGATCGGCAGGCTGCCCGCGGGCTCGCAGCGGGCGAAACGGTTCAGTCCCATCTTGTCCGGCCTGGTGTGGAAATCATGGGGCACGACGAGTATGCCGCGCGCGCCCGGTTGCGGCTGCCCGAACCACAGGCTGATCTGGTCCCGGCGCGGGGTCACATCCTGCACCGTCAGGGGCCGCGCGTACCAGGCCAGATGGCTGGCCAGCGACCAGTTGGGCACGAACAGCACCGGCGCCGGGCCGGGCGTGGCGCTCATGGTTTCGCGCAGTGCCGCCGCGCGTTGCGCCGCGGCGCGCCAGCCCGTGATGTCGGCGAGCGGATAGTGGTTTTCCTTGTAGGGCAGCCACGGCACGACCAGCGCAGAGTACAGCACCCCCAGCACGGCCACCGAATACAGCACCGATACCCAGGTAAATATCCGCACCGGCCGGGCGCGCCAGGCGCCCATCAGCCAGTAGGCGATGAGTACGCTGAGCGCCGCCCACCCCACCGCCGTCCAGTGCGGCAGCGAGGTCTTGAGTCCGGCGCCCCAGCCAATGAGCAAGAACACCGGCAGGGCGAGAATGACCACGAAGCGCTGCGCCGGATCGCGCCAGTTACGAAACGCGGCGATCAGGGCCAGCAGGCCGAACAGAAACATTCCCGGGGCGTAGGCCACCACCTGGGCCGCCAGGGCGAGGCCGAAGCGGGCGAAGGACCAGTGCCGCTCCGGCAGGCCGTGGCCCAGCTGATACGCGATCGACATCCAGTCGTGCTGCGCGTTCCAGATCAGCACCGGCGAGATCAGCACCGCGGCGACGGCCACGCCCAGCCAGGGCCAGGGGGTGGCGAGCTGGCGCCAGGCGCGCTCGCTGAACAGCAGCCACAGAGCGCTGACGACCAGCGTCACCGCGGTGTACTTGGACAGCCCGGCCAGGCCGAAGCAGATGCCGACCCACAGCCAGGCACGCAGGTCGCCGCCGACCACCGCCCGGTACAGGAACAGGCCCGAGGCCAGGAAGAACACCAGCAACGGGTCGTCCGGCAGCATGCTCATACCCATCAGGTTGAACATGATCCCGGACTGCATGACGGCCACCGCCACCACGCCCACCCAGGGCGCCCGCTCGCTGAACAGGGTGTTGGCGAGCCGGTACAGCACCAGACCGGCGGCGACCGACAGGATGACCGGCCAGAGCCGCAGGGCGAACTCGCTCTGAGAGAGCGGCACCACCAGCGCCTGCATCCAGCCGATCATGGGCGGATGATCGAAATAGCTCAGCGCGGGCTTAAGGCCGTACAGGGCGTAATGCGCGGCGTCCTCGGTGAGCTCGAAACGCCCCATCACCAGCAGATGCAGCAGCGTAACGCCGCCCAGCAGGAGCCAGAGCGCGGTTTGCGGCGTCAGGGATGGGCGGGATGGCGCGGACACTTGGGATGTGGGCGATGAAAAGCGGAGGATTGTACCCCACTCCCCGTGCAGGCCTGAAATTGTCTACCGCTTGGACTAGCGCTTGCGCGCCAGGGTGAGGCCGTCGCCGATCGGCAGCAGGGACAGCGTGACCCGCTCGTCACCGTAAAGCTGCTCGTTCAGCTCGCGGATCGCCCGGGTATCCTCGCTCCGGTCTTCGGGGTCGGCGACCGATCCGCCCCACAGGGTGTTGTCCAGGGCGACCAGGCCGCCGCGCCGCACCAGGGTCAGACAACGTTCGTAATAGTCCAGGTAGCCAGCCTTGTCGGCGTCGATAAAGGCGAAGTCGAACCGCCCCGCCCCGCCCTCGGCGAGCAGCCTGTCCAGGGTCTCGATGGCGGGTGCGCGGTGCAGCTCGATGCGATCATCCAGGCCCGCCTCGCGCCAGTAACGGCGTGCGATGTCGGTCCAGCGCCGGCTCACGTCGCAGCACACCAGGCGGCCGTCGGCCGGCATGGCCTGCGCCATGCACAGGGCGCTGTAGCCGGTGAAGGTGCCCACCTCCACCGCCCGGCGCACGCCGAGCAGCTCCACCAGCAGGCCCATGAACTGACCCTGCTCGGGCGAGATCTGCATACGCGCCTCGGGCAGTTCCGCGGTTTCGGCGCGCAATCGGGCCAGCAGTTCCGGCTCCCGCACCGAGACCCGCAGCAAATAGTCGTACAGCGGGTCGGTCATGGTGAGGGTGCGTACGGACATGAGATGCTGCCGGGCGGATCAGGCGAGGGCCTGCGCCATCAGTGCGTCTTCCACGCCGAACACTTCGCGGTACAGCACGCCCATCACCGTCACCATCATGGGGTAGGTCCAGATCAGGCCGAGACCGAAGGGAATCATGCTGATGAGCAGAATGATGCTCATGGCGATCATCAGGAAAAACACCTTGAACCAGTGCTTGGTGATGGCGCGGCGCGAGGACTCCATGGCACGCCACGGCCCCAGCCCTTTTTCCACGATCAGCGGCACGGCCAGCATGTAGGCGATGGACAGATAAATCCCCGGCAGGACCAGCAGCATAAACCCGACCGTGGTCAGCACCGACATCAGGATGGCCGCAACGATGACCGGCACGGCGAAGCCGAAATAACCGAAGGCCGTGTCCATCGAGATCGGCAGGTCCACGGAACGGCGAATGCCCATCATCAGAAAACCGGCCATGAAGGGGTAGACCACGACGGTCATTACCAGCTGCACGATGAACTGACCGAGCAGACCTTCCTGCGGCACGCCGAGCACGGCCATGGCGCCGGTCAGCAACAGGGTCACCGCGATCATGACCAGGAAGAACAATGCGCCCGCCGCCCAGAACGAACCTTTCATACCCTTGGTGCGCCGCCAGCCCTCGGCAAGGACATCCCCGATATTGAAGTCGTAGTTGCCGCTGACCCCGTCTTCCAGCGTTTTTCCGGTCGGCGGCACGTAGATTCTCGTGGCGTTGGGATCGAACTCTTCGGGATCCGCTGGACTCATGACACACTCCCCCCAGGTGGTACGGTTTGACGGGAT
>JARRKE010000091.1 GCA_037388465.1 Gammaproteobacteria bacterium | reverse complement strand
AGCACGCAGGACTGGGTCGGTATGGAATAGGTTTCGCGAATCTCGTCGATCAGCTGCAGCAACTGGGTCAGCGTGGGCAGGTGGTCGCTGGCCGGGTTGATGCCGATTACCGCGTCGCCGCTGCCGTTCAGCAGCCCGTCCAGGGTGCTGGCCGCCACGCCGCGGACGTCGTCGGTGGGATGATTGGGCTGCAGGCGCGTGGACATGCGTCCCGTCAGCCCGATAGTGTTTCGAAAGCGCGAGATGACCTCGCACTTGCTGGCCACCAGGATCAGATCCTGCAGGCCCATGATCTTGGAGACGGCAGCCGCCATCTCCGGCGTCAGGCCGGGCGCCAGTGCGCGCAATACCGGCGCGTCGACTTCGTACGACAACAGCCAGTTGCGGAACTCGCCGACCGTCATATGACTGACCGGCGCGAAGGCCGCCTCATCATGGCCGTCCACGATCAGGCGGGTGACTTCGTCGTCTTCGTAAGGGATCAACGCCTCATTGAGGAAGGCCTTGAGCGGTACTTCGCTCAAGGCCTCCTGTGCAGCGATGCGTTCGACGGCCGACCCGGCCGCCAAACCTGCCAGCATGTCTCCGGAACGGGCCGGCGAGGCCTTGGCCAGGAGGGTCTTCAGATCCCCGAAGCGGTACCGGACCCCATCAACCACATATCCGTAAGCCATGGCGTCAGTCCACGTCTCCGCGGGCAAGGGCGGCTTCCATGGGCGGAATGTCCGCCTCGGACAGCTCGATGCCCTGGCCCTGGCGCTGACCGTGAGTCAGCAGGTAGTACACCAGCGCCACCGCGAACAGCGCCGCAAAGATGCCGGAAATCACCAGGTTGTAGTAGACCATCGCCACCAGACTCAGGATGGACAGGCCCACCGCAATGGCGGGGAACACCGGATAGAACGGCACCTTGTAGGGACGGTGCATCTCCGGTGCGGTCTTACGCAGTACGAACAGGCTGATCATGCTGATGATGTACATCACCACCGCGCCGATGGCGGCCATGGTGATCAGCTCATCCGTCTTGCCCGAATACAGGGCGATGATGCCGATCACGCCGCCGGCGATCAGGGCCCAGTGCGGGGTCTGAAAACGCGGATGCACCTTGGCCAGGAAACCGGGCAGGTAGCCGGCGCGGGCCAGCGCGAACATCTGGCGGGAATAACCGATGATGATGCCGTGGAACGAGGCGATCAGGCCGAACAGGCCGATACCCACCAGCATATGCACCCAGCCGCTGTCCTTGCCGACCGCCATGGCCATGGCCGCGGGCAGGGGGTAGTCCTTGTCGCTCAGCTGATGCCAGTCGCCCACGCCGCCGGCGATGAACATCACGCCCAGGGCGAGGATCACCAGCGTCGCAATGGCGGCGATAAAGCCCTTGGGAATGGTGCGCTTCGGCTCATGGGCTTCCTCGGCTGCCATCGCCAGACCCTCGATCGCCAGATAGAACCAGATGGCGAACGGAATGGCCGCGAAGATACCGCCGATGCCATGCGGCATGGGGTCGGCCATGAAGTTGGCGGTGGAGAAGTGCGGGCCGACCACGCCCATGAAGATCAGCAGCTCGATAATCGCCACTACCGTGACGAACAGCTCGAACGCTGCGGCCTGCTTCACCCCGAGCAGATTGATGCCGACGAAGACCACATACGATCCGATCGCAATGGTCATCACCGAAATCTGCGGGAACAGGAAATGCACGTAACCGCCGAGCGCGTAGGCGATGGCGGGTGGCGCGAACACGAACTCCACCAGGGTGGCGTAACCGGCAATCAGCCCACCGAACGGCCCCAGCGCTCTGTGCGCGAAGGCGAACGGTCCGCCTGCGTGGGGAATGGCCGTGCTCAGCTCGGCAAAGCTGAACACGAAGGTCGTATACAGCACCGTAATCAACAGGGTGGCGATGAGAAAGCCGATCGTGCCGGCCTCACCCCAACCATAGTTCCAGCCGAAATATTCGCCGGATATCACAAGCCCTACGCCGATTCCCCACAGGTGCCACGACCCCAGGGCACGACGCAGGCCACCGCCTGAACTCGTACTCATGACTGAATCTCCTAGATGTAATGTCCTAATAAATGGAAAGTTGTTGCTGTTGTTGGCTGTAAATTAAACAGACGGCAATAAAAACTACGCAGGGTCAGCGGCAACTTCTGTGCCAAATCAGTATGGTGGGTAAAAAACTAAACAAAAACAGTGGGCTGTAATTAGCCGCGGTATGGAGGTGTCCAGAGTGCTGCCCCAGCGTAGTGCATGGCGGCTTTTTCTGGTCTATACCAGTGCAATGATATGCACCGGTTCGATGGAGCCTGCGAGTGTCTAAACGGGGGTTCGGCGGTTTCGTGATGCAGACGAGTGGTCAATGCGGGTTGAAGTTGTCGCCGACTGTTGATGTGTCCAGCCTTACTTCTGCTTGGCGGCCATCCACCATTGCTCCTGATGGCGCATGGCATCGATTTCAGAAGCGGGTACGGGACGGCTGAAATAATAGCCCTGGCCGTATTCGCAACCGTGTTTACGCAGCCATTCCCACTGGGTCCGGGTCTCGATGCCTTCCGCAAGCGATCTCAGCCCGAGGCTGTGCGCCAGTTGCATGGTGGCGGTCACGATGGCAATGCTGTCATCGTCATCGGGTATGCCGTCGACAAAGGACTTGTCGATTTTGAGGGTGTGGATGGGCAGCTGTTTCAGCCGGCTGAGAGAGGAATAACCGGTGCCGAAATCATCCAGCGCAATCCTGAGACCGCCCTGATGGAACCGCATGAGCGCGGCTTCCATGTGTTGCGGTTCGTGGCTCATGGCGCTTTCGGTGATTTCCAGTTCCAGGGACTCGCTGCTGACGCCGGCCTCGGCGATGATGTTCAGTATCGTGTCCGCGATATCCCCATGCCATAGCTGGCGCGCCGACAGATTGACCGAAACCAGCAGTTCCAGGCCCTCTGCTAGCCAGGCCTTGGTCTGGCGGCATGCTTCCTTAAGAACCCAATCACCGATGGGAATGATGAGTCCGGTATCTTCTGCGACCGGCAGGAATTCGCCGGGCGGAATCAGGTTCCCGTCTTCGTCCTGCCAGCGTATCAGGGCTTCGACGCCGGTCATGGTGCCGGTCGCCAATTCGATAACAGGTTGGTAGTAAAGTACGAATTCCTGTCTTTCCAGGGCCTGATGCAGGCGGTTGGCTACCGACATGCGCTGATGCTGGCGTTCGGTCAATTCCGCCGAGTAGAACGCATAGTTACCCTTGCCCAGTTCCTTGGCGCGGTACATGGCCGAGTCCGCATATCTGAGCAGGGTATCCGTGTCGCGTGCGTCATGGGGGGAAATGGCGATCCCGATACTGGCGCCGATGTAGGTCGTATGGTCATCGATGATGAACGGCTGTTTCATCTGGTCGATCAGGCGTTGCGCCTGCTTGGCGACGTTGAGCAACAGGCTGTCCTGGCTTGTTGTCTCCTCCTGCTCGCGGGAATTGGTGCTGGACATCAATACGATGAACTCATCGCCACCCTGGCGGGCCACCATGTCGCTGCCGCGGATATTACCGGCTATACGTTCGCCGACCTGGCGCAGCAGCTCGTCGCCCGCGGCATGTCCCAGGGTGTCGTTGACCAGCTTGAAATCGTCCAGGTCGATGAACAGCACCGCCAGTACTTCTTCGTTTCTCTCCACATGCGCAAGCGCCATCTGTAGGGTATGGATGAACAGGGCGCGATTCGGCAGGTCGGTCAGCCCGTCGTGGAATGCCTGGTGCGTCAGCAGCTCCTGTGCCTGATTGTGCAGCGCCTGGGTGCGCAAGGCCGCGATGCCATAGGCGAGGTTGCTGGCGATTTCTTCAAGCAGTTTCAGCTCGTCGGTGTCGAATGCATAGCTGTCCTTGCTATAGATGTTGAGTGAGCCGATCGCTTTGTCATCGCTGACCAACGGCAGCGATATCAATGCGGCGTAGTGGTGGGCGAGCGCCTGCAGGGTCCATTCGTCGGTCGTGGTCTGTTCCGTCAGGTCCTGGATCATGTAAGGCTGTTTTTCCCGGATGGCGCGGCAGGGCAGGCAATCGCTGCTGGCGACATCGATATGGATGTTTTTAAGATCCGCAGCGAAAGCGGTGTCGCTACCGGCTTCACCGACGATCCGGAGACCGGTGGGGCGCTCGTGGCTGAGCAGGCCAACCCAGGCGAATTGATAGACCTGTTCATCGACGATGTTGTCGCAGACGCCCTGCACCAGTTCGGTTTCCGTGGTTGCATGCGTCAGCAGCGTGTCCTGGCTGTGCAGGATGTTCAATGCCCGTGTGGTATGAGCCAGCTGCTCCTCGCGCTGTTTGCGTTTGGTGATATCCGTCATTACGCCATGCAGTGCCACGATCCGGCCGGACGTGTCGTGTTCCCAACTGCCGCGGTCTTCGAACCACCGGATGGCATTGTCGCCTTTGCGACGCATGCGGTAGGTAATCACGAAGTCGGTATTCTGTTGACGGGCGGCGTCGATTTCGGCCAGCGCCTTTTCGCGATCATCGTCCAACAGCAGGTTTATGCGCAGGGCGGGATCTTCGAGGAATGCCTTGGCTTTAAAGCCAAGCAGCATGTCGACCGCCGGACTGATAAAAACGGTTTTGAGATCATGAGGCGTGGCGGTATAGAGAATGCCTTGTACGGTATCGACCATGCCCTGGATGCGGTTTTTTGCCGCCATCAGCTCGGCCCGTCCCGCCTCCAGACGGTCGGTCATGGTGTTGATGCTCTTGGCGAGCGTTCCGACCTCGTCGTTGCTGCTGTAGTCGATGTGTTGCTGGAAATCGCCCTGGCCGATCCGCTCGGTAATGTTCGTAAGCCGTCTCAGCGGACTCATGAGCCGGTAACCGAGCAGGGCCAGGATGATTGCCAGGGCAGCCAGTACGGCGATCACGATGAGCGCCGCCTGCAGTGCCAGGTGGCGCGCGGGTGCGAAGATGACATCTTCCGGTTGCTCGATCGCAAGACCCCAGCCGTTGTCTGGAACACCGTCACGTGTTGCCTGACGGACGTGGGTGGACAATACGGTATGGGCCCCATCTGACCGATGGACGGATTCGTGTACCCCGGAAGCGAGAAGCGCCTGCTGTACCTCGGCATGTTGGGCAAAATGCGTTGGAGGTGGCATTTTGCGTCCCTGCACGTGTTCGGCGATGACCTTGCCGGTACGATCGAACAGGAAGACGGAGCCGCCCTTAAACCCTGTATTGAGAATGTCGCTTATCGCGGACCATCGGTACTGTGCCACCACGGCGCCGATGATCCTGCCGCCGTTTTCGTCTTCGGATTTTTCCCGGATCGGGGCGGCAAACAGAAGCGTGCGCCGGCCGGTGTGGTCTGAAACCACCACGTCCGAGTTGTATATCTCGCCCTTCAGGGCCGCCTTGAATGCGGTATAGGCAGCAGAGTCCTTGTCGATATCGTCGTGCTCCTCATGGGGTTCGGTGGTCAGCAGATAGGCGCCGTTTCGGTCTATCACCATCAGGTCGTCCCATGGGCCGGTAATCCTGCCCCGTTCCTCGAGCTCTTCTTTTAGCAGCCTGCGGTTCGTTTCCGTTCGGTCGGCAGGGGAGGCGACGTAGACCTTCAGAAACTCATCTTGCACCAGGATGTGCATATCGCGCCGTGCGTAGGCCAGGGTGTCATCGATCTTGCTCAGGATGCTGTGGGCCGCCGTGAGCTGGGCCTCGACGGCCCGTTCCTGAAGGACGTTGTGGATCTGGTAATAAAGCAGAGCGCCCAGGGCCGTCGCCGTTATCATGGCGGTGACGCTGACGGCCAGCCCGTACTTGGTGCTGAGTCTCATCGGGGTGATTCGGAGCAGGGTGGGACTACGGCGTCGTAGGAAGCCTTAGTCCATTTTTCTGGCATGCCCCTGTTTATCACATCGCTGTTCCTCGCGAGTCTATCGTCGGAGTATAGATGAAATACAGCGGGTAACTGCTTCAAAAACGTCAGGATAGTGACAATCTGAGGGCGCCGGATTTTGGCTTAAGTGCCAGGGGCGCCGCCGTTAACCTGGCGGTGACACTGACGGCCGGACCGTCTTTGGAGCTGAATCTCACACGTCAAATGGTTGACGTTGGCCCCATCAGCTACTTCAGGGCGGGTATTAGGTCGGGGGAGGGGCGGCGAGTGATACCGTGAGGGGGTGTAAGACAAAAAAAGGCCCCGCAGAAGCGGGGCCTTTTGTACTGCATCCTGATTGCGCAGGTTTGATGCTTAGACGGCGCGGACGTTCACGGCCGACGGACCCTTCTGGCCCTGCTGCACCTCGAATTCCACCTGCTGGCCTTCGGCCAGAGACTTGAAGCCGGTGCCCTCGATGGCGGAGTGATGCACGAAGACATCCTTGCTGCCGTCCTGCGGGGCAATGAAGCCGAAGCCTTTGGCGTCGTCAAACCACTTTACTGTTCCTGTACTCACAGGTCATACCTCTATCTATCAGTTGATTACGATGGTCGTGCAGTTCACTTCTTGAAGTGGCATTGCGGGAGGATCGACCAAGGACATCTGGAGGTACTACCGGAACTGTACTACAGGAACTGTACTGCAACACGGCGCACTATACAGGTATTTGGCGGGAATACCACAACTATTTTCGATGACTTTGGACCGTGCTGGCTGGCACCCTGTTGCGGTGCTATTCGGCCTGGGTCGCTTTGATCCCCAGAACCGCATATTCAAATTGCGCGCGTGCCTGATGTCGCTGCTCGGTGTATTTGCCGTTGCGCGGCGTGAGAGCAAGATAATCACGGAGAATGATTTCCGCACGCTTCGCCTTGTAGGTTTTCAAGAAAGGATGGACTTGTTTTAGAAGCCCCAGGGCCTGTCGGTTGTAGATGGCGTAAGTGAAACTCGGGGTGTGATGGGCTTGGCTGATACGCTTGCTGGTGATTTTGCCGACGCCGACACTGTCCAGCACGAACTTCAGCAGTGCTTCTTCTGTGTTGCTGATGCTGATGACCAGCTGACGGTTTTCATTGCGGTGCTTGCGGGTGAGAGTAATGGTGCCTTCGCCGTCGATGAGGCCGGCGATATACGCGGCGTCCACGGCATTGAGCTGGTTTGTCGTTTTGTAGGTGGCCATCCGTGCCTCCTGTACAAAAAGAAGCCCTGACCAGACGGTCAGGGCGGGTATTGGTGGAGGCGGCGGGACAGCTGGTCCATATCTTTCGATATGGGCTGGACTATTCCTTCACCTGCCGTCGCCGGCAGGGGAGGGCGTGTTGTGGGTTGGCGCCCCCTGGCGTTCACCCACCCTAGTACTCCGTGGAGAGATTCTCTTTAGGAGCCTATGAGTCTCTAGCCGGCTTACGGGTTTCCCCTTCACCGGACGGCGTTGGCGTAGGGCCTTGCCCCTTAGCGTTCACCGTATGAGCCCTCTTTTTCCAACGGGGATCACTCCCCGTGGCGACCATTGCGTTAATCGAACCCGCGTCCGCAAGTCCTCTGCCGTTGGTACTACATGCTTATCCAGTCTATTGATTTAACCGGCTGCTACCCGACGGGCAGGGAAAACAGTCGGCGATTCCGGTAAGGTTTT
>JARRKE010000090.1 GCA_037388465.1 Gammaproteobacteria bacterium | reverse complement strand
CCTGTATCTCCGCCAGGACGTGGTGATAGTCGAATTGATCCAGTGTTTTCAGATGCGTCACCCGGACATTGTCCCCGTTCGTTCGGGGGGGCGTAAAGGACTAGATCGTGAGGGGTTAGGGGTTAGGAGTGAGGCGTGAAGAGGAGGGTGGTGCCTTTTCGCCTCACCCCTCACTTCTCACACCTCACCAATAATCCCCGTCCCGCCTTGCCGAGCGACCGGTGGCTTGCAGGGTCAGCCCGGCAGGGACGCCGGGCTGAGGTTCGCCGCGACAGGACGTCGCGTCGGACCGTGCCCGTCGCAAGACAGTGGCTGCGAGGGTAGCCCGCAGGGCCAAGGTGGTGGGGGCGCATTTCTTTCGCCTCTTTCTTTGGGCGAACAAAGAAAGGGGCTCGCACGCATTAATAGACGTTAGATAAGAAAATCGCAGCGTTTTAGCGTGCGAAACAAAACCTCAGAGCTATCTAACCGAAGACCCAGCTCACGAAACCAAACCACGAACATTTCTAGTGGCAGCTTACTCCTCACCCCTCACCAACTCCCCCTCACGACCCAACCCTTTACGCCCCCCCGAACGAACGGGGACAATGTCCGGGTGACGCATCTGAAAACACTGGATCAATTCGACTATCACCACGTCCTGGCGGAGATACAGGGCGCGGCGCTGGTGTTCTTTTTCGGGCCGGACTGCGGGGCCTGCAAGGTGTGGCGCGCTCTGCTGGAACGCTATGCCGAAAATCACCCGGAGCTGCCGATATTCGAGGTCGACGCACAGCGCGACCTGGCGCTGACGCGTGAGCTGGATGTGTTTCACCTGCCGGGGCTGCTGCTGTACCGGGACGGCGAATACCATGCCGCGCTGCAGTGCGAGGCGTCTCTGGAAAAGCTGGAGAGGGCGATCGCGGACCGCCTCGCCCAGCCCGCGGAAGAAACGCCATGAAGGTCGACCGCATTACCGGCCTGCTGGATGAGGCGTTTTTCCTGCCCTCGCCGAATTGCGACGAACGCCCGGATGAGGCGGTGCCGGAGCTGATCGTGATCCACAACATCAGCCTGCCGCCCGGCGAGTTCGGCGGGCCGTGGATCGACGACCTGTTCATGAACCGGCTGGATCCCGCGCGGCATCCCTTTTTCAAGGAAATCGAGGGGCTGGAGGTGTCCAGCCATCTGCTGATCCGCCGCGGCGGCCGGCTGGTGCAGTACGTGCCCTTTCAGCGCCGCGCCTGGCACGCCGGGCAGTCCAGTTACGCGGGACGCCCGCGCTGCAACGACTTTTCCATCGGCATCGAGCTGGAAGGCGCCGACGACACGCCCTACGAGGACGTGCAGTACCGTGTGCTGAGGGAGGTGATCGAGGCGTTGCTGGTCGCTTATCCGACGCTTTCCGCGCAGCGCATCGCCGGCCATTCCGAGATCGCGCCGGGCCGCAAGACCGATCCCGGTCCGGCCTTCGACTGGGCGCGCCTGCGCGCCGGCCTGGAGGCCCGGGCGCCACATCGGGAGGCCTGACCGGAAATCGGTTTGTCATCAGCGTATTTGCGCGGCCGCCGACTGCGGCCCGCGGAACGGTGATGTATCATCATGACGATATTCAGCGACTACCAATAACAACCCGGGACCCCGTCATGACCTTGATTTCGGTGCTGCTCGCCCTGTTTCTGGAGCGTTTCGTGGGCGCCATGGACGATTTTCGCCGCCTGCGCTGGTTCCAGACCTATGACGCCTGGCTGGGTCAGGGACTGGCCGGCATGGGGTTGCTGGGCGGCCCCATCGCGCTCGCCGCCATCCTGATTCCGCCGCTGCTGGTCGTCTGGATTCTGCAGAGTTGGTTCGACGGCGTATTGCTGGGGCTGCTGGAGCTGGTGCTCAACCTGGCCGTGCTGCTTTACTGCTTCGGTCCCCGCGATCTGGAGAACGAGGTCGACGCCTATGTCGAGGCCGAGGCCATGGGCGACGCGGACAAGATACAGATCCGCGCCAGCGCGCTGATCGGCGAGGACGCCTCGGCGGATATCACCGAGCGCGTTCAGGCCGTGACGCAGGCGACCTTCTTCGAGGCCAACCGCCGCATGTTCGCCGTGCTGTTCTGGTTCGTCCTGCTCGGCCCGGTGGGCGCTTTGCTGTACCGCCTCAGCGTCCAGCTCATGCTCGACAACGCCGAAGAGGAAACGTCGCTGCAGGGGCTGGCCCAGCGTTGGGTGGGGCTGCTGGACTGGATTCCCGCCCGCCTGGCGGCGCTGGGCTACGGCCTGACCGGCCACTTCAACGCGGTGATGCCGGTATGGCGTCACTGGGTGCTGAGCGGCTGGTCCAACCTGCTGCACGCCAACCGCGCCCTGCTTGGCGAGAGCGGCGCCAAGGCCGTTGATCTGGACGCCGTACTGGCCGGCAAGCTGGACGCCACGGCCATCAGCACGCACCTGTCCATGGTGCACAGCCTGATTCTCCGCACCCTGGTCCTGTGGGTGACCATCCTGGCCCTGATGACGCTGGGTGGCTGGATCATCTGAGTAGGGCCGTGCTGACTATCGATTTTCTGCGTCACGGCGAACCGGTCGGTGGTATCCGCTATCGCGGCTCGGGCGCCGACGATCCTCTGAGTGAAGCCGGCTGGGAACAGATGTGGACGGCGGTCGCCGACAATCCCGGCTGGGAGCAGGTCGTCTCTTCCCCCATGCAGCGTTGCCGCAGCTTCGCCGAGGCCTACACGACCGAGCACGGGCTACCGCTGGAGATCGACGAACGCCTGCGCGAGGTGGGTATGGGCGCCTGGGAAGGGCGCAGCCACGAGGAAGTGCGCGCCTCGGAGCCGGAGCTGCATGCCGCCTATTACTGTGATCCCGTTCAACACCGGCCCGCCGGCGCCGAACCGCTGAGCGAATTCGTGGCGCGCGTCGGTGCCGCGCTGGATGCCCTGGTGGCGCGCGAGACCGGTCACTTCCTGGTGGTGGCGCATGCAGGCGTGATCCGCGCCACCCTCGTGCATGCCCTGGGCCTGCCGCTGGCGTCGACCCAGCAGGTCATCACCCCCTATGCCTGCCTCACCCGCCTGGAGTGGCGCTACGGCCACGTACGTCTGACGGCGCACAACTACCGTCACCTCTGAGCCGGCGCCGGGCGGTTTTCACGACGCCTCTTCGATGGGGCGCAATTCTTCCAGCACCTCGAAGCAGGTCTCCCGGGCGGTCTGAACGAACGCTTCCATATAGGCGTTCTTCCCTTCTTCGCCGCGCACGGCCGCGTAAAGCGTACTCCACAATCCGGTTTCGCCTAACGGTTTAGCGATTACCTGCCCGCTGGCTACGGCCTGGCTCGCCGCCCATTGGGGCAGCGCCGCCACCCCCCGGCCGCTGGCCACCAGCTGCAGGATCATCACCGTTAACTCACTGGTGCGGCGGGCCACCTGCACGCCGGCCGGGGCGAGAAAACGGCGATAGACGTCCAGTCTTTGCGTTTCCACGGGATAGGTGATGAGCGTCTCTTCGGTGAGATCTTGCGGCGTGATCCACACGCTTCCGGCCAGACGGTGGCGAGGCGGGACGAGCAGTACGTTCTGGTAACTGAACAAGGGGTGATAGGCGAGTTCGCGCTGCGTCACCGGGTCGGAGGTGATGACCAGATCCACTTCGCCCTGGCCGAGCGCTAGCAGAGGCTCGAAGCTGTGCGCCATGGAGATATCGAGTTCCACCTGCGGCCAATCGCGGCGATAGCGCTCCATGGTCGGCATCAGCCAGTCGAAGCAGCTGTGGCACTCCACGGCGATGTGCAATCGTCCATGCTGGCCGCCGCGAATGTGCGCGAGGTCGCGCTCCGTCTCGCGGATCCGCGGCAGCAGTTCGTCGGCCAGGGCCAGCAACCGCGTCCCGGCCACGGTGAAGCGGGGCGGGCGGCTCTTGCGCTCGAACAGCTGCAGCCCCAGTCGCTCCTCCAGTTCCTTGAGCTGGTGGGAGAGAGCGGACTGGGTAAGGTGCAGCCGCTCGGCGGCCCGCACCAGCGAACCGCTGTCGCGCAACGCCGCAAGGCTATGGAGGTGATGCAGCTTTAGCATGAGAATAATTCAAGTTTTTAACAAAAAATAATCGTTTGATTCATTTTATGGCCCTCCCCAGACTGGATGCAAAGCGAATAACCGAAAAAGGAGTCGTCCATGACCATTGCTCACAATCTTGGCTTTCCCCGTATCGGCGCCCGGCGCGAATTGAAGTGGGCGTTGGAGGCCTACTGGAAGGGAACGTCAGATCGCGAGGCTTTGCTGGAAGCGGCGCGCGAACTGCGCGCGCGGCACTGGCGGCTGCAGCAGGCGGCGGGACTCGACCAGGTGCCGGTGGGGGACTTCTCGCTCTACGACCACGTGCTCGACCACAGCGTGATGTTCGGCGCCGTGCCGCCGCGTTTTCACGGTACGGCGGAGGCGGCGGACCTCGACACCTATTTCCGTATGGCCCGCGGCCGGGCCCCGAGCGGTGAGCCGGTACACGCCTGCGAGATGACCAAGTGGTTCGACACCAACTATCACTACATCGTCCCCGAACTGCACAAGGGGCAGCGCTTTCATCTGGCTGCCAGCAGGTTGTTCGAGGAGGTGGAAGAAGCCAAGGCGCTGGGGGTGAATCCGCGCCCGGTGCTCATCGGCCCGCTGACCTGGCTCTGGCTGGGCAAGGTGAAGGGCGAGCCCTTCGACCGCCTCGATCTGCTGGATGAACTGCTGCCGGTCTACAGCGAGATTCTGGCGCGGCTTAAGGCGCAGGGGGTGGCGTGGGTGCAGATCGACGAGCCGATCCTGGTGCTCGATCTGCCTTATCCCTGGCAGCGCGCCTTCGAGTCGGCCTACACGCGCCTGGGTGCCGGCCGGCCGCAGCTGTTGCTGACCACTTATTTCGGCGCCCTGGAGGAGAATCTCAAACTGGCCTGTCAGTTGCCGGTGGACGGACTGCATGTGGACCTGGTGCGTGCCCCCGGGCAGCTGCAGCAGGTGGTGGACTGGCTGCCCGGCCACAAGGTGCTCTCCGCCGGCCTCATCGACGGGCGCAACGTCTGGCGCAGTGATCTGACGATGCTGCTCGAGATGCTCGAGCCCCTGCACCGGAAGCTGGGCAAGCGGCTGTGGCTCGCTCCGTCCTGCTCGCTGCTGCACGTGCCGGTGGACCTGGCCGACGAGGAACGGTTGGATGACGAGCTACGTGGCTGGCTCGCCTTCGCCGTCCAGAAATTGGAGGAGGTTGGTGCGCTGAAAATCGCTCTGAGCAAGGGCCGCCAGGATGTAGCGGACGCCCTGGCGGCGAGCGACACGGCGATGGAATCGCGTTGTGCATCGAGGCGACTGCACCGGGATGAGGTGCGTCGGCGCATGGAAGCCGTCGATGAGGCCATGGGCGCACGCCGCAGTCCTTATCCGGAGCGCCGCCAAGTCCAGCAGCGACGGCTCAATCTGCCGCTTTTTCCCACCACCACCATCGGTTCGTTTCCGCAAACAGCGGAGATCCGCGCGGCGCGGCGTGACCTCAAGGCCGGGCGCATCGACGCCGACGTCTACCGGACGCACATGCGTGAGGCGATTGCGCAAGCGGTGAAAATTCAGGAGGCGTGCGGGTTGGACGTGCTGGTCCACGGCGAGCCCGAGCGCAACGACATGGTGGAATACTTCGGCGAACAGTTGGACGGCTTTGCCTTCACCACCAACGGCTGGGTGCAGTCCTACGGTTCGCGCTGCGTCAAGCCACCCATTCTCTATGGCGATGTATCGCGACCGCAGCCGATGACGGTGGCGTGGATCAGCTACGCACAGTCGCTGACCGCGAAGCCCATGAAAGGCATGCTGACCGGCCCGGTGACCATCCTCAACTGGTCGTTCGTGCGTGACGATCAGCCCCGTTCTGAAACCTGCCTGCAGCTTGCCCTGGCGATCCGCGACGAGGTGCTGGACCTGGAGCGCGCCGGCATCGGCATCATCCAGATCGATGAGGCGGCCCTGCGCGAAGGGCTGCCGCTGCGCAAGACGCAGTGGAAGGCTTATCTCGACTGGGCCATCGGCGCATTCCGCATCGCCGCCAACGGTGTCGGGGACGAGACCCAGATCCACACCCACATGTGCTATTCGGAGTTCAACGACATTATCGAGGCCATCGCCGCCATGGATGCGGACGTCATCACCATCGAGACTTCGCGCTCCGATATGGAGCTGTTGGATGTATTCGAGACCTTCCACTATCCCAACGAGATCGGCCCCGGCGTTTACGATATTCACTCGCCCAACGTGCCGACCGTCGGGCAAATGGTGAATCTGATGGAAAAGGCCGCCGGGCGCATTCCCGCGGAGCGGTTGTGGGTCAATCCCGACTGCGGGTTAAAGACCCGCGCCTGGCCGGAGACCGAGGCAGCGCTCGCCAACATGGTGGCGGCCGCGCAGGTACTGCGCGAGCGGGCAGAATCGAAGAGGGGTGCGCTCGCCGGCTGAGCGCTGTACGGCTAGGTTGCGCCGCGCATGAAATCGGCGGTATGTTGAGCCCCGCTCACAAGAGCGAGTTTGACCACTTATTCTCAGGGCGGGGTGAAATTCCCCACCGGCGGTATTTCCGCTAAGCGCGGAAGAGCCCGCGAGCGCCTGCCTGTGCAGGGTCAGCAGATCCGGTGAGATGCCGGAGCCGACGGTGACAGTCCGGATGGGAGAGAATAAGGCATCCGCGGATCTGGCCATCGCCGGGTTCGTCGCGCCTGTTTGCCGGTGCTGCCGGCATGTCCCGCTATGCCCTGATTCTGGAACCCACTGGGAGCAATCCATGAATCAGAATGACCATACCTCTTTATTGGATCGATTCGGCGACGCCCGAACCCGTGTCGAGTATGCGTTCGATGCGCTGCGTAACGGCAAAGGCGTGTTGCTCGTCGACGACGAGGACCGCGAGAACGAGGGCGACCTCATCTTCCCCGCCGAGAGCGTGACCGCCGAACAGATGGCGATGCTGATCCGCGAATGCAGCGGCATCGTGTGCCTGTGCCTGACCGATACGGCTGTGCGGCGGCTTCGTCTGCCGATGATGGTAAACGAGAACACCAGCCGTAACGGCACGGCCTTTACCATTTCCATCGAGGCCAGGGTCGGGGTGACCACCGGCGTTTCCGCCGCTGACCGCGTGACCACCATCCGCACGGCCATCGCCGACGACTGTGCGCCCGAGGATCTCGCCCGGCCCGGGCACGTCTTTCCGCTGCGCGCGCAGCCGGGCGGCGTGTTGTCCCGCCGGGGGCATACGGAGGGCACCGTCGACCTGATGCGTCTGGCGGGGCTGCGCCCCGCCGGCGTGCTGTGCGAGCTGACCAACCCGGACGGGACGATGGCGCGTCTGCCCGAGGTGGTCGCCTTTGCGGAGCGTTATGGGATGCCCGTGCTGTCCATCGAGGATCTGGTCGCCTACCGCACGCTGATGCTGGGCGAGGCGGTCTGAGCCGCCCTGCCTAACCGGAACCGCCCGCGGCCTCCACCAGGGCATCGAACAGCCCCTGCTGCACGGGGTCCGTGGCGGCGGTGAGCTCCGGATGCCACTGCACCGCGATCAGCCAGGGATGGCCGGGCAGTTCGCAGGCCTCCACCAGGCCGTCGGGCGCGTAGGCGGCGGGCTGCAGGTCGTGCCCCAG
>JARRKE010000089.1 GCA_037388465.1 Gammaproteobacteria bacterium | reverse complement strand
TTTAAGATCAATGAGGACGTGGTCATCCCGCTGGAAAAGCTGGCGGCCTACAGCGAAGGCGTCGAGCGCATCAACATCCGCCTGTCGCTCAAGAACAAGCTGCGCATGGCCGAGGAGATCCTCGCCTGCCTGGGCGACGACCATCCGGAACTGCGCCGCCAGGACTACGAATCCAGCGAGGAAAGCGACGCCATGCTGGAGGCCAAGCTCGGCTCCGCACTCGACCACGTGGAACAGGTGCGCGGACGCTGGCAGGCACTGCTGGATCATCTCGACGAACCCGCACGTGATCACGATGCGCTGCTGGATGACCGCGCACGTGAGGCGCTACGCCCGAATGACACCCTCATCGATCTGCTCCTGCGCCGCGGCCTGCGTGTATCGTACCGGCGCGAACTGGAAAAACCGCTCAAGAATATCTTCTCGGGCGAAGACCTGCGCCCGCTGCACGAGCGCCTTGAGCGCGTCCACGCCCGCATTCTCACCTCACGCCTGTTCATCGGCCTGCACATGCATGCCGGCGACGGCAACGTGCACACCAACATCCCGGTGAACTCCAACGACTACGCCATGATGCAGGAAGCGGAGCGCGTGGTAGACGAGGTGATGGAACTTGCCCGCTCGCTGGACGGCGTGATCTCCGGTGAACACGGTATCGGCATCACCAAGATGCAGTACCTGGAACCCGCCACGGTGGAGGCCTTTGCCGCGTACAAGCAGCAGGTCGATCCGCAAGGTCATTTCAACCACGGCAAGTTGCTGCCCGGCTCGGGTCTGGCCAACGCCTACACGCCTTCACTGCGCCTGGTACAGCAGGAAGCCCTGATCCTGGAACAGAGCGAACTCGGCGAGCTGAACGAGGACATCAAGGACTGTCTGCGCTGCGGCAAGTGCAAACCGGTGTGCAACACGCACGTACCGCGCGCCAACCTGCTCTACTCGCCGCGCAACAAAATCCTCGCCACCGGGCTGATCATCGAGGCCTTCCTGTACGAAGAGCAGACCCGGCGCGGCATTTCGCTGCATCACTTTGAGGAGCTGAACGATGTGGCAGACCATTGCACGGTCTGTCACAAATGCCTCAACCCCTGTCCGGTGAACATCGATTTCGGCGATGTCACCATTCGCATGCGCCATGTCCTGAAGCAAAAGGGCAAGCGCCATTTCCGCCCGGTGTCGGCCGTTTCCATGGCCTTTCTCAACATCAAGGATCCGACCGCCATCAAGCTCATGCGCCAGGCCCTGGTCGGCTGGGGTTTCCGTGCGCAGCGCTTCGCCCACGGCCTGCTGAAAAACAGCGCCATGTTGCGACGCAAGGCCCCGCCCGCGTCGACCACAGGGCGCACCTCGGTCCCCGCACAAGTGGTGCAATTCGTGCGCAAACCGTTGCCAGGCGGCCTGCCCACCCGCACCACTCGGTCCATGCTCGGCCTCGAAGACCCCGGCATGGTGCCGATCGTGCGCGACCCGGCCCGGCTGACCGAGGAGTCGGACGCCGTGTTCTACTTCCCCGGCTGCGGGTCTGAGCGGCTGTTCTCTCAGGTCGGCCTGGCCACCCTGGCGATGCTGTACGAATCCGGCGCCCAGACCGTGCTGCCGCCCGGCTACCTGTGCTGCGGCTATCCGCAGACATCCAGTGGCGACATCGAAAAGGGCAAGGCCATCACCACCGAAAACCGCGTGCTGTTCCACCGCGTGGCCAACACCCTCAACTACCTCGACATCCGGACCGTGATCGTGTCCTGCGGCACCTGTATGGATCAGCTGCTGAAATACGAATTCGAGCAGATCTTCCCCGGCTGCCGGCTGCTGGACATACACGAATACCTGATGGAAAAGGGTGTATCACTGGAAGGCGTGGACGGCGTGCAGTACATGTACCACGATCCCTGCCACACCCCGATGAAGACCTACAATCCGGTCAAGGTCGCCGGTTCACTCATCGGCCAGGACGTCCAGCTCTCCGACCGTTGCTGCGGCGAGGCCGGCACCTTCGCCGTGTCGCGCCCCGATATCGCCACCCAGGTGCGTTTCCGCAAGCAGGAAGAACTGCAGCAGGGCATCGAGTCCCTGACCGGACATGCGCGCGCCCGCAACGGCAACGTCAAGCTGCTCACCGCCTGCCCCGCCTGCCAGCAGGGCCTGTCACGCTACCGCGAAGATACCGGCCTGGAGACCGATTACATCGTGGTGGAACTCGCCAACAAGATGCTGGGCGCAGGCTGGCAGCAGAAATTCGTCCAGCAGGCGCAGCAGGGTGGGATTGAGAAGGTGTTGTTGTAAAGGGGTTGAGTTTTGTATCGCGTGGTTAGCCATTAGCGATGTCAGCGGGGTGTTTCACGCTTTTTAAGCTCACTTAGACCAGCACGAGGTCTTGTTTCGCACGCTAAAGCACCGGGATTTTCTATCTAACACCCGATAATGCGTGCGAGTCCCTTTCTTTGTTCGCCCAAAGAAAGGGACGAAAGAAAGGCGCCCCCACCGCCTTGGCCCTGCGGGCTGCCCTCGCCACCGCTGACTTGCGACGGGCCCGGTTCGACACGACGTCCTGTCGCGGCGAACCTCAGCCCGGCGTCCCTGCCGGGCTGACCCTGCAAGCCACCGGCTGCTCGGCAAGGCGGGACGGGGGGGAGAAAACCAGTGCACAGCGCTGAAGACTGAGTGAGGGACTGGAGTGGCTTTTGCTCAGCACTGTGCACTCAGAACTCAGCGCCTGTCTTTAATCCCCGTCGGCCGCGCCCGGAACGCCCCGCAGTGGGCTGACCAGGAGCCGTTAGGGCGCGTGACGGATCACGCGCGTCGCCCGTCAGGACAGGGAAGTCCTGTCGGGCGACCTCCGGTCAGACCGCGGGGTGTGCAGGATCAGCGCGGCCGTGGGGTGTCGTTTCTTTTGGTTCGTTTTCTTTGGACAAGCAAAGAAAATGAACTCGCGCATTGCGACAAGGGCCAATTAGAAACACTCACCCAAGAATGCGCGAAACACGACCGTCCACCTATCCAACTGGCCCCAAAGCGCGCAAATCAGCACTAACCCCCAAAACCACTACTCAACGCCACCAGCATCTCCAGCTTTTCACGCGCCGCGCCGCTCTCGATCACCTCGATGGCGCGCTGGACGCCGGCCTGCATGTCGTCAGCGAGGCCGCTGACGTAAATCGCAGCTCCGGCGTTCAGGGCCACGATATCGCGCGCGGGGCCTGGCACGTTATTGAGCACCGAACGCAGCATGGCCAGGCTTTCGTGCACGTCATTGACACGGATATCGTCCAGCCGGCCGCGCCCGATACCAAAATCTTCCGGCTGAATGGTATAGCGCTCGATCGAATGTTCCTTCAGTTCGGCCACGTTGGTGGGTGCCGCAACGCTGATCTCGTCCAGGCCGTCCTGTGAATGCACGACCATGACGTGGCGGCTGCCCAGCTTGCCCATCACCTCGGCCAACGGCTGCAACCAGTCGTCGCTATACACACCAAGGATCTGATTGGGCGCACCAGCGGGATTGGTCAGCGGACCGAGTACGTTGAACAGGGTGCGCACGCCCATCTCCCGGCGCGGTCCGATGGCGTGCTTCATGGCACCGTGGTGCATGGGTGCGAACATGAAGCCGACACCCACCTCTTCCACGCAGCGCACGACCTGTTCCGGGGTGATGTCGAGTTTCACGCCCGCAGCCTCCAGTACGTCGGCGGAACCGGATGAGCTGGAAACCGACCGATTGCCGTGTTTCGCCACCCGTCCGCCGGCGGCCGCCACCACAAAGCTGCTCGCGGTCGAGACATTGAAGGTATGCGCCTCGTCGCCGCCGGTGCCGACGATGTCCACCAGATGTTCGGGTGACAGCGTAACCGGCGTGGCCAGTTCGCGCATCACCTGGGCCGCGGCGGCGATCTCGTCCACGGTTTCGCCCTTCATGCGCAGACCAATCAGAAAGCCCGCAATCTGGGCGGGCGTCGCATCGCCCCCCATGATCAGGCGCATTACCTCCGTCATTTCCGCGCTGCTCAGATCGCGCTTTTCGGTCATGGCGCGAATGGCGTCGATCATGTTCATTCGTTCGTCCCCCTTCAGGCAGCCTGTTCCGTTTTCATGGCCAGGAAGTTGCGCAACAGGTCGTGCCCGTACTGCGTCAGTATCGATTCCGGATGGAACTGCACGCCTTCCACCGCCAGGGTCTTGTGGCGCACGCCCATGATCTCGTCGATCTCGCCACCCTGATCCTGGGTCCAGGCGGTCACCTCCAGGCAGTCGGGCAGGCTTTCCTGTTCAATGACTAGGGAATGGTAGCGGGTGGCCTCGAAGGGGTTCGGCAGACCGGCGAACACGCCCTGGTTGTTATGGTGAATGAACGAGGTCTTGCCGTGCATGATCTGCTTGGCATGCACGATGCGGCCGCCGAAGGCCTGACCGATGGACTGGTGGCCCAGACATACGCCGAGGATCGGCACCTTGCCCGCAAATTCGCGAATCACGTCGAGCGATACGCCGGCCTCATTGGGCGTGCAAGGCCCGGGCGAGAGGAGGATGCGCTCGGGCGCGAGCTGCGCGATGCCGGCAACGTCGATCTCGTCGTTGCGCCGCACCACGACCTCGGCGCCCAGTTCACCGAGGTACTGCACCAGGTTGTAGGTGAAGGAATCGTAGTTGTCGACGACCAGTATCATGACACCGCCCCTTATTGATGCGAGCCGTCGAGCCCGGCCTCGGCCAGGGTGACCGCCCGAAACACGGCACGCCCCTTGTTCATGGTCTCTTTCCATTCGAGGTTGGGATCGGAGTCGTACACCACCCCGGCTCCGGCCTGAATGTGCAGAGTGTTGTCCTTGATCACCGCAGTGCGGATCGCGATGGCGGTATCCATGTTGCCGTTCCAGCCGAGATAACCGACCGAACCTGCATAGACGCCGCGCTTGACCGGCTCGAGCTCGTCGATGATCTCCATGGCGCGGATCTTCGGCGCCCCGCTCACGGTGCCGGCCGGGAAGGTCGCACGCAGCACGTCCATGGCGTCCATGCCCTCGCGCAGCTTACCGGTGACATTGGACACGATGTGCATGACGTGGGAATAACGCTCGATCACCATCTGCTCGGTCAGCTCGATGCTGCCGATCTCGCTGACCCGGCCGGCGTCGTTGCGCCCCAGATCGATGAGCATCAGGTGTTCGGCACGCTCCTTGGGATCGGCCAGCAGCTCGGCCTCCAGCGCCTTGTCCTCCGCCTCGGTGCGTCCACGACGACGCGTGCCGGCGATCGGGCGCACCGTCACCGTGTCGCCTTCCAGGCGCACCAGGATTTCCGGCGACGAGCCGACCACGGTGAAATCCTCGAGGTTGAGGTAGAACATGTACGGCGAGGGATTGAGGTTGCGCAGGGCGCGGTAGAGGTCGAGCGGCCGGGCATGAAACGGCACCGACAGGCGCTGCGAGAGCACCACCTGCATGACGTCACCGTCGATGATGTATTCGCGCGCGCGCTGTACGGCCTGCTTGAAGCCGTCTTCGGTGAAACCGGAGACGAAATCGCTTTCCTCCACATGCCGGGCCGCCACCGCCTTGCGGCGCGGTACGGCCTCGCGCAGGCGTACCTCGAGCGCATCCAGGCGTTGCAATCCGGCCTCGTAGTCGCCGGGTGGCGTCTGGACGATGAGATAAAGCTGGCCGCTGAGGTTGTCGAACACCACCACCTCTTCGGACACCATCAACAGGATGTCGGGCGTACCAAGCGGATCGGGTTTTTGGCAGGCACCCAGGCGCGGTTCGATGTAGCGTACGGTGTCGTAACCGAAATAGCCGACCAGCCCACCATTGAAGCGCGGCAGTTCGGGCAGTTCGGGTATCCGGTAGCGGGCCATGAAATCGTCGATCCATGCCAGCGGATCGTCGACGGTCACTTCCTCGACGGGATGGCCGTCCTCTTCCACCAGTATCTGGTGCCCGCGCACCTTGACCACCCGCCGCGCGGGCAGGCCGATGATGGAATAACGCCCCCACTTCTCCCCGCCATGCACCGACTCCAGCAAATAGCTGTAGGGCGCATCGGCCAGCTTGAGGTAGGTGGAAAGGGGGGTGTCGAGGTCGGCGAGGACCTCACGCACGAGGGGGATGTGGGTGTAGCCTTGCGCGGCTAACTGTTCAAAGGCTTGGGCATTCATTGCTCACGTCCAGGACAGGGTTGAAACGGAAATAACGACTCGACGACAGCTTCACCGCCATCGCCAATTCCGCGTCACCCAGTTCTGAATGTGAGTCATCATTACGTTGCTAGTGTGACCTAAGCCGCCTTTTCCAGCAAGCCCGGCAGTTCCGCCATGGAATCGATCACGGCATCCGGATCGTACTTGCGGATGTCTTCGCCATGATTGTAGCCATAGCTCATGCAGACGATCTGGAAGCCCGCCGCCCGGGCGGCCTTCACATCGCTGATGGAGTCTCCGATCATCATCGACTCGGCAGGGGTCACACCCAGCTTTTCAGCTGCGTACAGCAGCGGCATGGGATCGGGCTTTTTCTTTTCCAGCGTATCGCCGCTGACGACCAGTTCGAAGGTATCGAAGATGCCGAGGTCCTTGAGCAGCGGATGGGTAAAGCACTCGGCCTTGTTGGTGACGCACCCCAGGCGGAAACCGGCCGCCTTCAGGTAATCCAGCCCTTCGCGCACGCCGGGGTACAGCCTGGACCGCGCGGAGGTGTTCTCCGCATACAATGCGGTAAAGATCGGCATGGCGCGCGCCTTCAGCTCGGCATCCGGTTCGGCATCCAGGTCATCGACCAGGGCCCGCTCGACCAGCCGCTCAATGCCGTTGCCGACCCACAGGCGCACCTTGGCATCGCCGCGCACCGGCATGTCCAGCGCCTTCATCATCTCGTCCACGCAAAAGGCGAGATCCGGCACGCTGTCCACCAGCGTGCCGTCCACGTCGATCAGGACCATGCGGGGTTTGTTCAACGTCACACTCCGATCCTCGACTGATCTCAGCTGCCGGCCTTGGCCAGCTCGTCGCGCATGGCCTGGATCACGGTGTCGTAGTGGTTGGGATCGGAATCCTTGCCCGCACCGAAGATGGCGGAACCGGCCACGAAGGTGTCGGCACCCGCTTCCTTGATCTCACGGATGTTGTCGACCTTCACGCCGCCGTCGATCTCCAGACGGATGTCGCGCCCGCTCTGATCGATGAGGCGGCGCGCCTCGCGCAGCTTTTCGAGCGCGGTGGGTATGAATTTCTGCCCGCCGAAGCCGGGGTTGACCGACATCAGCAGCACCATGTCCACCTTGTCGAGCACGTATTCGAGATAGGACAGCGAGGTGGCGGGGTTGAACACCAGGCCGGCCTTGCAGCCTTCACCGTGAATCAGCTGCAGGGTGCGGTCGATATGCTCGGAGGCCTCGGGATGGAAGGTGATGTAGGTGGCGCCCGCCGCCGCGAAATCGGGAATGATCCGGTCCACCGGCTTGACCATCAGATGCACGTCGATGGGCGCGGTTACGCCATGCTTGCGCAGGGCCTCACAGACCAACGGACCGATGGTGAGATTCGGAACGTAGTGGTTGTCCATGACATCGAAATGGACGATGTCGGCGCCCGCCTTCAGGACGTTGTCGACCTCCTCGCCCAGGCGCGCGAAATCCGCGGACAGGATGGAGGGTGCAATCAGATT
>JARRKE010000088.1 GCA_037388465.1 Gammaproteobacteria bacterium | reverse complement strand
GGCGGCAGCGGGGCGGGCTGCGGTGCTCCCACTCGGGTCCGCGGGTCCCGGCTCAGGCGGGGCAGGTGCGGATCGGCGAGGCCCTGGCCATAGGCGAGGATATGAAAGGCCTCGATGGCCTCCACCCAGGGGCTGGGCAGAATGGGTTCGTCCACGTCCTCGGCCTGCCAGGTCAACAGGACGCGGGGCGCGGATTCCAGCAGGCTGCGGAAACCCAGCTGGCGGCGACGCAGGTGGTCTTCCCAGCCGGGCAGGCCCAGTTCACGCCGTACCCGGTTGTTGAAAAACACCTCGGCCGGTTCGCGGCCCGGGAGGTGCTCGCGGTCCAGACCGGCGAGGACCAGGGCATCGAAACGCAGCAGGCGGGCCTGGGGCAGGCTCAGCAGCATCACCGGTCCCGGTTGGGTGGCGGGACGAAAATGGGCACCTTCCAGGGCACGGCCCAGCCAGGTCCTGAAACCGGCCCAGTCGAGCCGGACGTCACGGTCCCCCGCGGCCTGCGTCATGGATGTCAGCGTTTCCAGAATGCGTTGACCGGCCGGGTCCTCGCTCAGGCCGCGGGCCAGTCCCAGCCGCTCCAAGCTCAGTTGCAGGGCTTCAAGATAGTTGTGAGCCACTGCCTGCCCGGGCCGGGCGTGCAGGGCGACGAGCGGCGCAGCCGCACGCTGCAGGCGGTTGAGTAACGCCTCGGCGGCCTGGGTACCGCGGTGTCCCCAGTCCGGCAGTCTTCCGGCCCGGCGCCGCAATGCGGCCTGGTAGCGTGTCAGACCGCGGCCGACGTTCTCGTGACGGATCACGTCGTTTTCCAGGCGATACACGGTTTTCAGCGCCTGATCACGGGCGGTGGCGGGAAATACGAAGGGGGACTTCAGCACGTCCATCAGTGGCTGCCAGGAGAAGTCCTGCTCGATGCATTCCAGCCAGCGTTCCAGCGTGGCCGCGGCCGAGGTGGTCGACAGCAGCCAGCCCGCGCTGTCGCTCAGCACCAGTCCCGCACGCTCCAGCAGGGCGCGGACGCGGCGCGCCAGACGGCGATCGTCGGTGACGATGCCGATGTGCTGCTTGCCTTCGTTGAGCCACAGCCGGGTCTGCACGTCGATGGCGCGGGCATGCTGTTCGGCATCGGGGGCGGCGTAGGTGGCCAGCCGGTCGGTCAGGGGGCTGACCGCTACACGTTCGGCGAAGCGGCGGGCGCGTTCGGCCAGATGAGGCGCGGTCTCGCCGGTGTCGAACACCTGTTCCACCAAATCGCCGGCGGAGTCCGTTGGCGCCGGGGCGGTCGGTTCCATTTCGAGCGCCGCAAGCACAGGTGCCAGGCTGTCCGTGTCTCCCTGTAGCAGGATTTCCGCCCGGCCTTCATGGCGCAGTCGGTTGATGCAGGTCGCTTCGGGCGGGGTGAGCGCCTCCGGCGCCACCAGGTATAGGGTGCCGGATGTGTGCCTAGCGGCCCGTTCCAGGGCTTCCCGATACAGCGCCTGCGGGTCGGCCAGTCCCTCGGCCGCGAGCTGTTCGCGCCAGGCCTGCCACAGGGTATGCACCATGCGGGCCTCGCGCGACAGCGGGGCCAGGGCCTCGCCGCCATAGGCCTGCTGCAATCGGGTCTCGAAATCCGCCAGCGTCTCGTCCGGGCCGGTGTCCTGGCGACTCATGAGCGTGAACAGGTTCAGCAGGGCATCGGCCACCTGCCAGGGGTTGGCGCGTCCGAACAGCCGCTGGTGCGGCACTAGCGCCTCGACCAGCATCAGGCCGGTGACCTGGGGAGAGGGGGTTGCCTGACTCGGGGCGAAGCGGGAGACGGTCCACAGGGGCAGGGTGCTGATCTGCGGACCGAGCAGCGCGGGATGGCCGCGTTGCCCGGCGCAATCGATCAGGGTGGTCTGAAAGTGAGTCTGCGCCTCCAGCGAGGGCAGCAGGACATCGACCCGGCTGAGGTCCGGCAGGTCCTGCTCGTGGCGCGCTAGCAGACGGTCGGCGAGGACGCGGGCCGCGTCCTCGCCGTAGGGGATCCATGTGATCCCGGCTGGGGACAACCGTTCAGCGTTCCAGATACTGCAGTTTGTCGGGCTTGCCGTCCCACTCCTCGGCGTCCGGCGGCGCATCCTTCTTCTGGGTGATCACCGGCCAGTCGCGGGACAGTTCGGCATTCAGTTCGAGGTAGTTCTCCATGCCCTCGGGGATGTCGTCCTCCGGGAAGATGGCCTCGGCCGGGCATTCCGGCTCGCACAGGGTGCAGTCGATGCATTCATCCGGGTCGATGACCAGAAAGTTGGGGCCTTCGTGGAAACAGTCTACCGGGCAGACTTCCACGCAGTCGGTGTACTTGCACTTGATGCAGTTATCGGTAACGACAAAGGTCATGTTGCGCTCCGGAATGAAGAAAAGGCGTATAGCTGAAGCGTAGTAGCTGGTTATTCTAGCCGCATCGCGGCGCTTGAAAAACACTGCCCCTGACCAGGGACATGATCTGGGCTTGCTGATAGCCCATTTTCCAGGAAGTTGTCGGCATGATGCGGATTATCGCAGCTGTTAGAACGGGGCATGCCGGAAAGTTCAGCAGCGGCTATTCCGCCTGGGTCTGATCGCGCAGCTGGTACAGCACGGCGAGCGCCTCGCGCGGGGTAAGGGCGTCCGGGTCGAGCTGCTCCAGGGCCTCCAGCACGGGGTGGGGGTCCGCCGGGGCCAGCGGCAGGCCCAGCTGCGAGCCCGATTCGCGCACGCTCTGGTTCTCCAGCTCCAGCAGGCGTTCCCGGGCGCGGGCGATGACCGATTTGGGCACCCCCGCCAGGGCTGCCACCTGCAGGCCGTAGCTCTGGCTGGCGGGGCCCTCCTTCACGCTGTGCAGGAACACGATGGAGTCGCCGTGCTCGACGGCGTCGATGTGCACGTTGGCGATGCCGCTTTGCTGTTCGGGCAGCACCGTCAGCTCGAAGTAATGGGTGGCGAACAGGGTGTAGGCACGGTTCACCCGGGCCAGGTGTTCGGCGCAGGCCCAGGCCAGCGACAGGCCGTCGAAGGTGCTGGTGCCGCGCCCGATCTCGTCCATCAGCACTAGGCTCTGCTCGCTGGCGTTGTTGAGAATGTTCGCCGCCTCGGTCATTTCCACCATGAAGGTCGAGCGGCCGCTGGCCAGGTCGTCGGCGGCGCCGATGCGGGTGAAGATGCGGTCCAGCGGGCCGATGACCGCCCGGCGGGCGGGTACGAAGCTGCCGATATGGGCCATCAGCGCGATCAGGGCGGCCTGGCGCATATAGGTGGATTTGCCGCCCATGTTGGGGCCGGTGATGACCAGCATGCGCCGTTCGGGGTCGAGCCGCAGGTCGTTGGGGACGAAGGGATCGTCCAGCACCTGCTCCACCACGGGATGGCGGCCGGCCTCGATGGCGATGCCGGGGGCATCACTCAGCTCGGGGCGCACGTAGTCCAGCACCTCGGCGCGTTCCGCCAGGGCGGTCAGCACGTCCAGGTCGGCCAGTGCGGCGGCGCTGCGCTGCAGGGCGCCGAGAGGCGGGTGCAGGGCGTCCAGCAGTGCGTCATACAGCGCCTTTTCGCGCGCCAGGGCGCGTTCGCGGGCGGACAGGACCTTGTCCTCGAAGGACTTGAGTTCGGGGGTGATGAAGCGTTCAGCGCCTTTCAGGGTCTGGCGCCTGGTGTAGTCGTCCGGGGCCTTGTCGGCCTGGCCGCGGCTGATCTCGATGTAGTAGCCGTGCACGCGGTTGTAGGCCACCTTGAGGGTGGCGATGCCGGTGCGCTCCCGCTCGCGCGTCTCCAGGTCGATCAGGAACTGGTCGGCGTTTTCCGACAGCGCACGCAGCTCGTCGAGCTCCTCATCGTAGCCGGGAGCGATCACCCCGCCGTCGCGAATCAGCTGGGGCGGGTTTTCGATCACCGCGCGGCTGAGCAGGTCGTGAACCTCGGGATGTTCGCCGATCTCGCCGCCCAGCTCTGCGAGCAGCGGGCTGTCCAGCGCGGCCAGGTCGTTTTGCAGGGCCGGCAGCCGGGCCAGCGAGTCGGCCAGGGTGGTCAGGTCGCGTGGGCGGGCGGACTTGAGCGCCACCCGGGCCAGGATGCGCTCCACATCGCCGATGCCGTGCAGCTGCTCGCGCAGTGCGGCGGGGTCGACTTCGCGCAGGGTTTCGACGGCCGCCAGCCGGTCGCGCAGCCGGTCGCGGTCGCGCAGCGGTGTGGCGATCCAGCGCCGCAGGCAGCGTCCGCCCATGGCGGTGACCGTACTGTCCAGCACGGACAGCAGGGTGTGGTCCTCGCCGCCGGCGAGGTTCTGGGTGAGTTCCAGGTTGCGCCGGGTGGCGGCATCCAGCAGTACGTTGTCGTCGCGACGTTCCACGCCCAGGCTGTTGAGATGGGGCAGGGCGTTCTTCTGGGTGTCGATCACGTATTGCAGCAGGGCGCCCGCGGCCCCGACCGCCAGCGGCAGGCCCTCGCAGCCGAAGCCGTTCAGGTCCTTGACCCCGAACTGGCGGGTCAGTAGGTGGTGGGCGCTTTCCGGGTCGAAATGCCAGGGCGGGCGCCGGGTCAGGCCGGGGCGTTCGAAGGGCAGCTGCAGGTTCTCGTCCAGCAGCAGCTCGGCCGGCTGCAGGCGTTCCAGTTCGGCCTCCAGGGCCTCGACCCCGTCGAGCTCCTGGACACGGAATCGCCCGGAACTCAGCTCCAGCCAGGCCAGTCCATAACGGGTATCCAGGCCGCTCAGGGCGGCGAGCAGGTTCTCGCGCCGTTCGTCGAGCAGGGCCTCCTCGGTCACGGTGCCGGGGGTGACGATGCGCGTCACCTGGCGTTCCACCGGCCCCTTGGACTGGGCGGGATCGCCGATCTGCTCGCAGATCGCCACCGACTCGCCGGCTCGCACCAGCTTGGCCAGGTACTGCTCGACGGCGTGGATCGGCACCCCCGCCATCGGGATGGGGCTGCCGGCCGACTGGCCGCGCTGGGTCAGGGTGATGCCGAGCAGCTTGGCGGCCCGGCGTGCGTCGTCGAAGAAGAGCTCGTAGAAATCCCCCATGCGGTAAAACAGCAGGATGTCGGGATAGTCCGCCTTGATGCGCAGATACTGCTGCATCATGGGAGTGTGCTGGGATTGGGCGGCGGCGCTCGTGCTCATCCGCGAAGTTTAACAGTTGCCTCGTTCCGGCTGGACCGGTTTACCATCCCGGCATGGACGAAGACTGGCTGGAGCGGATACCCGCGCTGCCCGGCACCTACGTGCTGGTGCTGGAGAGCGCGATGCAGGGCGACCTGACGGTCGGGCGCTTCGGCACGTTGCCGATGACCGCCGGCTATTACCTGTACGTGGGCAGCGCCTTCGGGCCGGGCGGCCTGCGGGCGCGGCTTGGGCACCACGCCTGCCCGCCGGCCCGCCCGCACTGGCATGTCGATTACCTGCGGCGGGCCACGCGGCTGGCCGAGGTCTGGTTCAGCACCGCACCCGAGCGTCTGGAGGCGGCATGGGCCGAGTGTCTCGGCCAACTGCCGGCGGCGGAGGTTCCCCTGCCGGGGTTCGGGGCGCGTGACCGGCGCGGCGCCACGCACCTGTTCAGGTTTTCCCGCCGTCCCGGACAGCTGGAGACGGTGCTGCGGATCGGGGAAGCGCCTTTGCAACATACAGCCTGCTAGAGTTGGGTATGACGGATCTGAAGACCTTTCGGGACAGTCTGGCCGGGCCGCAGCCGCCGGCGGATTGCCCGGTCCCGCTCCAGGCGCTATGGCACGCGGCGCAGGGGGCGTGGGATCGCGCCCATGAACTGGTGCAACGCGAAAGCGGACCGCAGGCGGCCTGGGTGCATGCCTATCTGCATCGGGTGGAAGGAGACCTCGGTAACGCGCGCTATTGGTATCACCGGGCCGGTCGAAGCCCCGCCACGGGCGACCTGGAAGCCGAGTGGACGGAGATCGTCGAGATCTTGTTGAATCGGCCGGATTGAAGCATCCGGCGGTGGACTGACGCGCGTCAAAGTCCGTCGTGGCCGATTAGGCTTAAATTATCAATAGGGGCTGGATAATCCTGGCGGGAACGTTCGGCCCCGTAAAACACAAAATAAAAGGAGGTAACCCATGAATACTTGGATTCTGGTGGCCGATGCCAGCCGTGCACGGGTCTTTCGCGCGGAATCGCCGACCGGCGGACTGATCGAGATCGAGGACTTCACGCACCCCGAAGCGCGCAGTCACGATCAGGAACTGACCAGCGACCTGCCGGGACGCGCCTTCGACAGCATGGGCGCCAATCGCCATGCTATGGAACAGCAGACCGAGCCCAAGAAGGAGGAGGCACTGGTGTTCGCGCGCGAGTTGGGCGCCCGCCTGGAGGCGGCATGCGAGAGCGGTGACTACGACAAGCTGTACGTGATCGCAGCGCCGGCCTTTCTCGGGATGCTGCGGGATGCTCTGGGGAAGGGCACGCGCGGGGTGGTCGCCCAGGAGCTCGACAAGGACCTGACCTGGCAGACTGCCGAGGAAGTGCGTGGTCACCTGCCCAGCCATCTATAGGACCTGACCGGACTCATGGAGATACCCGCACCGCTGACACCCGACGCCCTTTATCATCGCTGCGATCCGGCCGACCTGAAGTTCGATACCACAGCCGCGCTTCAGGGGCTGGAAGAAACCTTCGGCCAGGCGCGCGCCCTGAACGCCATTCATTTCGGCGTCGGGGTGCGCCACGAGGGTTATAACCTCTATGTGCTCGGCTCCATGGGGCTGGGCAAGCACACCATCGTGCGCCGCGAGCTCGAAAGGCGCGCCGCCCAGGGGCCGGTGCCCCACGACTGGGTGTACGTCAACGATTTCGACGATCCGCACCGTCCGCGCGCTCTGGCCCTGCCTGCCGGGATGGGGCGTGCGCTGCGTCATGACATGGACGAACTGGTCGACGATCTCACCCACGCCATCCCCGCCGCCTTCGAGAGCGACGAGTACCGCACCCGGCTGCAGGAGATCAACGACGATCTGCGAAGCCGTCAGGACGATGCCTTCAGCAAGCTGAGCGAAACGGCCCGCGGCAAGGGCATCACCATCCTGCGTACGCCGGCCGGCTATACCATCGCGCCGATCCGCAACGACGAGATCATCGGCCCGGAGGAATTCGAAAAGCTGCCCAAGGACGAGCAGACGCGTATCGAACAGGATGTCAACGAACTGCAGGACGGCCTCAAGGAGACCATCCGCCAGTTCCCGCGCTGGCAGCGCGAGACGCGCAGCCAGATCAAGGCGCTGGACCGCGAGGTCTCGGAGAGCGCGGTGGCCGCCTCGTTCGCGGATCTGGTGGGGCGTTACGCCGATCACCCCGAGGTGCTCGACTATCTGCATGCCGTCAAGGAGGACGTGCTCGACAACATCGACGAGTTCCGGCACGCACAGGAAGCGCCGGAGTCCAGCGAGCGGCAGCAGCAGGTGGATTTCACCCGCTACAAGGTCAACGTCCTGGTGGACAACGACGACGCCAGCGGCGCGCCCGTGGTCTACGAGGACAATCCCACCTACATGAACCTGATCGGGCGGGTCGAGCACCTGGCCCATTTCGGCGCCCTGCTGACCAACTTCACCCTCATCAAGCCCGGTGCGCTGCATCGCGCCAACGGCGGCTACCTGATCATCGACGCGCACCGCGTGCTCGGCAACGCCTTCGCCTGGGAGGCGCTCAAGCGTGCCCTGCGTTCGCGCGAGATCCGCATCGAATCGCTCGAACGCATGCTCAGCCTGGTGAGCACCATCACCCTGGAGCCGGAGCCGATTCCGCTCGACCTCAAGGTGGTGATCGCTGGCGA
>JARRKE010000087.1 GCA_037388465.1 Gammaproteobacteria bacterium | reverse complement strand
GAAAACGAGCAGGACCGCCGTTCCTTTCACATCCGCCTTACCGAGCAGGGTCACCACAAGCTGAGTGTCGCGCGCAGCGATGTCGGCGTGCTGCAACAGAAACTCTCGCGGGAATTATCAGGCGAACTGATCAACGCCCTGACGCGTTTCACCCGTAGCTCTCTGCATAATGACTAAACTGCCGCCAGATGTGGAATAACCCATTGAATCCGCGACAAACCGGCGGCTACTCAGTGGCACTGGGTATCGAAGGAATCGTCCCAGGCAGCACTTTGCATGCGCACCACGGCCTGGGAGACCAAAGGGAAACCATCCTTGGCGAAACAGGCGTTGGCGAATGACGAACCAAAGGCGAACTTTTTTGAATCGACGAAGGCCCTGGTAACGTCATAAGCCCCCTTAAGCATCATCGAGATCACGGGGACGATCATCGTGTGGCAATACATAACCCGTAACTTGAGCAGATTCGCATCCTGTATGGATACGCCGGACAGGCTCTGGTTACGGTAAGGCAGGTTGTCGTTGGGTATGACTAGGTATGTCTTCCCTCCCACATCGACGGATTCGTTGAGCGCCTGAAACATTTTCTGCGTCGGATTGACGCGCTCGATGCACAAATCCTTGCTGATCGTATCGTTGTAGGTCTGCTGGTCCTGCATGAGCTGATCCATTCTGTCACCGCTGGCGGGAGCAACGTAATAAAGCGGCAGCAACCGGTTCACCAGTTCCGCACCGATCGCAACGCGCAGCCCGTGGTTGACCGCCCCGACGCGCGCCGCATCGAACACCGCGGTGTTCAGGGTGATCTTCGCTCGGTAGAGCAATGCGAACTGGATAATCCCGAAGATCAACACCCAAAGCACCAGCAGAATGACGATGAATTCCACCATCGCCTGCCCGCGCAGACGCTGCGGCGTGCCAGCGTCAATCATTGACAGCTCTGGCCCTGCAACGACGACAGCATCGCATGCGCACGCAGCTGGGCTTTTTGATTGAGAGTGCGATCCTGGCCGGCATGCGTGCCTGCCTGGGTAAACGCCGCGATGGCCTGCTGTGCATATACCACCCCCAGGTTGTACCAAACTTTGGATTGATTCCCGCCATGATCCAGCACATGCCGATAGGCTGATGTCGCTTCATGCAGACGGCCGGTCCTGGCGTAGATATTGCCCAGCATGAAACGGGCTGATGGCGTCGCCGGTACCGCCTTGAGGATTTCCTGGCACAAGTGTTCCGCCTTGGCATAATCGCCGGCGCGGTAGGCCTTCTCAGCCTGGTGCGACATGGCGAGATAATCCGGGCGCGGCTTCATCCCTGCACAGCCAGCCAGCGAGAATAAAATAGCGATTAACAGCGCTCGCGATATCAGGATGTCTGGTCGAACCATGTCAGCTTATCTCCCGGCTGAAGAGAAATACGATGCGCCTCGCCAGCTGCGATCTCGACGGTATTGACCGCACGCAGGCACTGGGTCATCCGCCATGGATGTATCTGATGCTTCACGTCGATAATCCGCCACCCCCTGTCCAGGAACAGCACATCGATCGGATAGCGCATTCCACAGGTATGTATGGCGCCGCACCGCGTCAACACCATGGCCTGCCCGGGACCGATGCGCGGTCGGCCCAACAGGCCGCGCATACGCTCAAAGACATTATCCGCGAACATGGCGCGGTCGACGATGCAGTCACCATCACGCAACAGGCGCCCCAGCTTCATAACAGGCCCTGCATGAACAGCTTGACGATAATCGGGAACGCCAACACCAGAAATGTCACGGGAAATATAAACAGGATCAAAGGACCTATCAGTTTGATCGGTGCCTCCATGGCCTTTTTTTCCGCGTGCTGGAATCGCTCATTGCGGCGCTGTTCGGATTGCATTCTCAGCACATCCGCCATACCGGCCCCCATCCTCTCGGCCTGTATCACGGAGCTGACGAAGCTGGTCACGTCGGGTATGGACAGTCTGCGATCCATGCGACGCAGTGCTTCGGAACGTGTCAGGCCGGAGCGTATATCCCTGAGCACAGTGTTGAATTCGTTACGCAGTATCCCGGCCGGGCCGCGCTGCACGGCCTGCTGTATACCGCCCTGGAAATTGAGGCCGGCCTCAACCGCCAGGGTGATAAAGTCCAGATAGATCGGGAGCATGCGCACAACCTCGGTCACACGCCGCTGCCGCATGTCATGCAGCCAGATATCCGGCAAGACCAGCCCCATCACCAGGCCGAACAGCCCGATCAACATCGCATTTTCATGGTGCACGGACATGGCGGCACCCAGCGCCAACATGAACCCAAGCAACGCGCCCAGGAGCCGCAGGGCGATGAACTGCTCGGCATGAAACATGTAGCCCGCGCCATTGCGAATCAGACGATCTTCCGTCCGGGAAAGAAGACGTGCGCTCAGGCGGGAGCAGACGTAATAGGCGATGACCTGGACGAATGGCCAGAGCGGACGCAGCATGGGTGGCAACGGATCCATATACGTCCTGTCTTCCCTGGGGACATTGGGCGAAAATCCATATACCAGCGCCAGCATTGACAGAACGGCCAGAAAAACCATCAGACCGAACAGGTAATAACTGGCTTGGCCGACGAGTGGGATCATATATCGATACGCGTGATCTTGCGGATGGCCAGGTAACCCAGCAACTCCATCGTGATGGCCACGCCAAGCACCGCCCATCCGATACGCGTGGTAAACAGCTTGCTCATCGCCTCCGGCTGCAGCTTGAGCAGGATAAGCACCAGAAACACGGGCAAGAAGCTCATGACCATGCCCTGCATCTTGCCCTGTGCGGTGAGACTTTTGATCTTGCCATCCATATCCTGCTTGCGACGCAGGGTGTCGGCCAGCTTCTCCAGTGTCTCGGCCAGATTGCCGCCGATATCGCGCGAAATCCGCACAGCCGAGGTAAACATGGTCATCTCGGGTATCGGGATACGCTTCTCGACATTGGCCAGGGAGGTATCCAAATCGACCCCCAGGCGCTGCTCGCGCAGAAACAGCCCGATCTCCTGGCTGATCGGCGGCATAAAATCGTCGGCGACGGTTTGTACTGCGATGGCAAAACTCGCCCCGCTGCGCATGGCGTTGGCGATCGCGATGTACGCATCCGGCAGCTGGCGCTCGATCATTGTCAGACGGCGTTTGCGCAGCTGGTTGTATGCCATACGCGGGATGAACAACAGGGCCACAAAGGTCAGTAGACCGATCACGATATTATCCGCCAGCAGCCAGATGATGGGCGGAAGAATCACCAGCAGCGCGATGTTGGCGTAAAACAGCCGCTCGGTATCGATCTGCATAAACATATCGGTGAAGGTCGCATCGGCTTCCTTTGCGTAGCGCGTTTTGTAAGCGCGTAATGCAAGCCTGATGCGGGGTAGCACGGCCACGTAAATCAAGAGCATGCCGATAAACACGCATGCAATCGAGGCGTAGAGATATATATTCAACGTAGCCAAGCTCAGGATCCCGATTTGAAAATAGACAAATCGGTGCCGATGCCACGTTCCGCCAATTCCTCGTAAAACTCCGGAATGGCACCCGTGGCCCCGAATGTCCCTCGCACCTTACCCTCGCCATCGACTCCCTGTTGCCTGTAGCAAAAGATCTCGTGCAACTGAATATGCGCACCCTCCATCCCGGTCACTTCCGAAACGGAGACAATTCGCCGCGTACCGTCGAAAAAGCGCTTTTGCTGCACGATGATCTGCACCGCCGAGGCAATCTGCTCGCGTATGGCGACCGAGGGCAGATCCATGCCGGCCATCATCACCATCACCTCGAGTCGCGAGACCATGTCGCGTGGAGAGTTGGCATGCACCGTGGTCAGGGAACCGTCATGCCCGGTATTCATGGCCTGCAGCATATCCAGGGCCTCTCCGCCGCGGCACTCGCCCACGACGATCCTGTCCGGACGCATACGCAGGGTGTTTCTGACCAGCTCACGGATCGGGATGGCGCCCTTGCCTTCGATGTTCTTGGGCCGTGCCTCCAGCGATACGACATGCGGCTGGTTGAGCCTGAGCTCGGCTGAATCCTCTACCGTGATAATGCGTTCGCGATGGGGGATATAATTGGACAGGATGTTGAGCAAGGTGGTCTTGCCGCTGCCCGTTCCGCCGGAAATGACGATGTTCTTTCTTTCCTTGACCGCCACTTCCAGGAAACTGAGCATATCCTCCGTTGCACTATCGAAGCCCACCAGATCTTCAGGTTGCAGCCGTTTTTTGGAAAATTTCCGGATAGTGATGCTCGGTCCTCTGATCGCCAGAGGAGGAATAATGGCATTCACGCGCGAACCGTCGGGCAGGCGCGCATCGACCATCGGCGAGCTCTCATCGATACGGCGCCCGAGCGGCGCGACGATACGGTCGATGATCGCCAGGACGGCCTCGTTGCTGCTGAAGGTCAGGTCAAGCCTGCGCAGGCGGCCGCTCTGCTCGGCATAAATATCGTCAAAAGCGTTGACCATGATCTCGGTGACGCTCTCGTCCGCTATCAGTTCGTCCAATGGGCCGTAGCCCACGGCCTCGCTCAACACCTCATTGGCGATATCGGTACGATCCAGATGCCGCGGCATATCGGCGTCCAGCTTGGCGATGATCTCGTCGATCATGCTGCTGACGAATTCACGCAGATCCGTTGCCGACATGGCCGAAATATCGAGCCGCCTCAGATCCATCATGGACAGCAGCTCGCGATGTATCCTGCCGCGCCATAACAGGCGCTCATGGGCTGGGTCGAGCTCGGTCTGGACATCGCCTTCGGCCTGGTTGTCCACACCTTCAACACGCGCGCCCCCCTGCACCTCGCCATCCTCAGGGTTCGTACCGCTCGTACCCGAATCTATTTGCAGCGTGAAGTCGGAGATCACGATGCAATCGCCGGTCTTGACCGGGCCGTACGTGCCGTCGATCTCATGGCCGTTGACCAGCATTGAAAAGCCGCCGCTGACATTGCTGAGCAACCATCCTTCATGGTCCAGAATCAGGTGCGCGTGCTCCTTCCCGATACGCCATCCGGTGATTCGGATATCGCATTTTCTCGAACGGCCGATGATGCATGCATCGTTCTCCGTTGAATAACGGCCCACTTCCTGGCCATCGGCGTCCTGAATCAGGATTTGCAGCATGGGTTTAGTCCATCAATTGATCATCGATGTTCTTGGTAAAGCGTTTCTGCAGTTTCTGCATTCGCGCCAAGGCCCGTTTGTTCAACTCTGAATCAGCGCCATAAATCCTCGGCGTGACGAAAATGACCAGTTCCGACTCCTTGTTCTGGAAGGTCTTGGACCTGAACAAAGCGCCAAGTATCGGAATGTCCCGTAGACCTGGGATACCGGTAACGGATTCACCCGTGTTCTGGTTAATGAGCCCGGAAATCACCATGGTCTGTCCCTCGTGCATGCTGATGTCGGTACTCGCGGACCTGGTCAGAAAGCCCGGGATTCCCTGCACGGTCTGATTGGGGTTCACATCACTGACTTCCGTTTCCACGTGGGCAAGAATATTTCCTTTGTCGTCTGTAACGGGTTTGATCTTCAACTGGATTCCATACTTCTTGAAGATGACGTTGGTGGAACCCAGCCCCGAGGTGACCGGGATGGGCACCTCGCCGCCGGCCAGAAAAGTCGCGGTTCCACCGCTCTTGGTGCTCAATCTGGGTTCTGCCAACAGATAGGCCTGGCCACTTTGAGCCAGCAGATTGATACTTGAAGTGAGACCGGTGGCGATGCCAAAAAAGGCGCCATCCAATCCGTTGGGGAGTGTCAGGCCATCAGGCGAAGCCAGCGTGCTATAGGCATTACTGACCCCAGGAGCCACGACTCCCGCAGCAGGTCCGTTGATCGGGCTGTTCCAATCGATACCCAGATTATCCAGGGCGTTGGTGCTGATCTCGACGATTTGCACCAGCATCGAGATCATCCGGGTCGACGGGACTGACTTCACGACCGTCAGATCCACAAGATCCGGAAACTGGGAAACCAGCGTGGAAATCAGCTTCTTTTTTTCCGGGTCGACATCACCCTCGACCAGCATCTTGCCGCCGATGGTGGTGAGCTTGACGCCGGGTATCTTATCCAGCAGCTCCCCGATCTTGGTGCCTGTGGCAAGCATCGCCCCCGGCAACACTGTCACGCGGTAAGCGTATTGACGGCCATTCTTGAGCCAGATATGCATATCGCTGACGCCATTCTTGCCCGCGAGGACGACCAGCTGCCCCGTCTTCAACACGGTCGTACTGACGATATTGCCGTCGCCGATCGCGACGCGTTCAATCGGACCAAGCTTCAGAACCTTGACCTCTCCCTTGTATAGCGTGAACTGGCGGGATGCGGCATAGGCGGAAGGTGCGAACAGTACCAACAGCGACCCGATCAGCCACAGATGACAGAGAAACGTCTTCATATCGAGTTTTGTCATGGTCATCTTTCTCATATCAGGGGTTGACCGGAACATCCTTGATCGGAGTGACGCCGTTCTCGCCCGTCCCTCCGATGATGTACTGGATCACCCAATCGAGTCCCGCACTCTCTACCAAGCCGCCGCTCACGGCGGTACTGGGCGCCGGCGTACCGCGAACACCCGCGACAGGTTTACCATTGGCCGTCAGAACCTCACCGTGCTCACCCAGGTGCAGAGTTGAACTCTTTGGCAGCGGTTTACCGTCCGCTCCGACCACTTCACCGTTTTTGTTGACCTTGACGCCATGCAGCACGACCCCAGAGGGGGTTTTTACCTCGCCATTCGGACCGATGATGTACCCCTGCTTGTTCAATTTTCCGCCGGTGACGGACTGCACCTCACCGTTCGGCTTGGTCACCAGGCCGTTGCTCGGAATCACCACACCACCGGGTGCGACCAGGCTGCCATTCTTGTTCTGTGCCAGATGCGCCGTATCGACAGGATCGCCGGAGGCGGTATAGATCTTCCCGTCCGAACCGACCTGAAGCCCCCGGCCTGTGAGCACGACACCCTTTTTTGTCATCACTACGCCGTTTTTCATGACGACATTAGGATCGGTGACCACACGCCCCGACGGCGTCACAAGCTGGCCCTTGGCGTTCTTCGCCACACGGTCAAGACTGTTCGATTCGCTGGCCACGCGTGCCTTCTGATACATATCTCCGGCATTGGAAAGCAGCGCCGCCGGGGTCAATGCGGTAAATTTCGCCAGCCCTTTGTCAGTACGGTTGCGCAACAGGGCAACCAATTCCCCCTTGTCCCTGGCAAGCGCAACCAGGGCCGCCTGGCGCGGCGAAACGTCCACCGTGACAGTGGTGAAATGGTCGTCGTAACCCGCTCGCTGTCCGCTGCCCGCGAGCAGCAGCTTGTCCACGTACGCATGTTGCGAAACCCTGCCTGTCGCCATGACGCGCACGTTCTGCACGACGGGCAGCAGCTGCTTGCCCTGCCCTTGCGAGGAATTCAGGGCGCCGGACAACAGGACGAACAGATCCACATGATCACCGGGCCTGAGCAGGCCGGCAAAGCCATTGAGATCGTTTACCTGAATCGTCAACCCACGCCGTTGCATGGGGATGGTGTCAGAAAAATCCAATGGAACCTGATCGACGAGCATCATCTTTTGAAGCGGTGTACCCGCCTTGATCGGAACCGCGAGCACGCGCCCCTTGTAAGCGTCATACTCGCTGGCCAAGATGGCGTCGGAGGGAGCGTAAGTAGTCGGTATGTGCCGTACCGCCATGGTTTTGTTGTCTACCTTGGTCCCGAACGGCAGATCACGTACGGCTACCACGACGTCGATCATCTTGTGCGTCACGGGGCGATTTCTGTCCGCCAGTTCGCGAGCGAGGTTATGCAGGTAGAGCATGGCCAGCAATGCCGCCAGCAGTTTTTATACGCATATCAGATGTTCGCCCCAGTCATTTGAGCCGTAGCGGTTATCCTGATCCGGGCCCTGGCATCACGATGCTCAAAAAACCTTGAGTACGCTGCGCCAATCCGGAACCTGAGGGGTCGGAAGGTTCAGGTTCTTGTCCAGCAGATCATTGAATTCATCAATGGATTTCTGCGGCTTGGTCAGCTTATCGATCAAGGCGCTGTCCATCCCTTCCGCTGTGTAAATTTTTGTGGCGGTTTTCAGTGGATAAGGGATCTGCGACAGCGACATGGCGTAGTTGTAGCCCTGCTGGCGAGCGGTCATGTTCTGCTCCAGCTCCTGTATGACGTTCGGTGCCGCAAGGAACGCAACCAGCAAGGCGCTCACCACGACCAGGTATTCGACCATCGACTGCCCGCGCTGCGCCTGCCTATGAGTAATACTCATCATGGCAGATCCACTCCGCCCGTCAGATTGACGACCACCATGGTCATGCCGCCCGATGTCTGCATGAAGAAATTCACCGATCTTCCCGCCTGCTCCATGATCAGTACATGCGCCCGCCCGTTGTCGTCCCCCTTGCTGATCACCTGGCGCCAGCCACGTTGCCTGAAATAATCGCTGTAGAAATCCGCGTTACTCGAAATCGAGTCGTAATTGACCAGCATCAGGGTGCGCGCCTTGCGTCCACCGTCATAGGAAGGCATATCATTCACGACATGCGATCCGTCCGGCATGGGAAATGGCGGCAACGACGTCGCCGGACGGCGGCTGAGATCGCTGATGGACACCTTACCCTGTGTTCCGCCGGCACCGTCCGGACGCAGCTGAATGGCAATCAGGTAACCGTCCTGCAGACGGGAAATGATCTCCCATGGCGGGACCGACTTGAGCAGAAACCCCGGAACCTTATGTCCGTTGAGCGACTGTGTACCGGCCCAATGGGTCCGGTAAAAATCCAGAACGACCTTGAGCGGCACGTCACTGCGAAGATCCGCAATGCGCTGTGAATATCCGTTGGCCTGCACGACGCCCGACACCCAGACAAGATGCACACCCTTCGGCACGTCCAGGTGCGGCCAGTCGCGTGCCGCGGCCAGAGGGGCGGCAAACAGCAGAGCGAGGATCAGCAAACGCCTCACCATGTACACAGCCCTGTCTTGTCATCGCAATTGGTAGCGCCGTTATTCAGATATTCCGGTGGCACGGCGCTGGTATCGACATAACCGAACTTAAGGCTGTCCGATGAGATATCGGGCGCGACCGTCTTCATGACCGGATTGTCGAGCAACGTATGAAATACCGGGTTGTCGAAGAACACGGTCGGGACCAGGCCACGCACCTCGCTCCGCGTCTGTTTGCTGCCGCCGGCATCCCAGCCGCGTGTGACCAGGGCGGCCTGCGCATGGAATGCCAGATCGAGATGATCAAACGGAGAAAGCTCTGCGACCTTGGCGACGGGCATGGTGACGTCGGTCGTGACGTATCCGCCCGCCTGGGTGGCATCGAACTTGGCATTCTTCACGCCAAGAAAATTTCCCATGCCGCTCATCACGCTCGATATGCTCGAGGTTATGGTGGCGAAACCCTTGGTCAGCTGCAGCGGATCCGGAACGTCCCGGTTGCGATAGCCGACGGTGGTATCGCTGCCGTAGACATACAGCGGCTGACCATTCGGCTTGGACCACACCGGGTTGTCGGTGTCCTGCTTCCACCCCTCACCGGCATCGTTGGCGGCAATGGGAAGCGTGCTGCCGGAAAAGATGCGCCGCGCCGTCTCCTTGTCCAGCACGCCCGACGACTTGACCGGCGACTGCACGGCGTTGAACGTCTTCAGCATATTCGGGCTGGTCGCACTCGCGTTCCACGCCGTGTATTCCCAGGCCATATAGCGCGCGGCCTGCACCGAGGCCTGCTTCATATCGACCAGCTTGCCGATCATCGGCAGCAGCAGAAACGCAGGTACCAGCACCAGAGAGGCCACCACGACAAACTCGGTCATGGCCTGGCCGGTTTGTCTGCACGTTTGCGTCAGCACGGCAGGCCCGCCTGCTGAATGATGGGACACAGCTCGCTTTTCGCCTGTTTCAGGCGATTTACGATCTTCTTGGTGCTCGGCATCCAGTACTGTTGTTGCTGCCCGGCCAGGGCCAGCGCACGGTCGGCAAAGGTGGTATCGACCAGCCGCGCCTGCCAATAGGGATCATAGGGATTGCCCTGCTCGCCCAGATGATCGGGACGGGCGAAATAGCTCAGATCGTTCGGACGTGCGAAGTACACCTCGGCCTTGGACAGGGCGCCAATCACATTCCCGGCATCGCCCTTCGGACTGGCGAAACGTCCTGAGGCGATAAACGGCTGCGGTGAATCGGCCGTCACCCCTACCAGCACATACGGAGCTTCAAAGCCCTGTGTCTCGTCGTAGGGCGGCACATCGACAAAGCCCGGCAACCCTTTGTATTTACTGTCGAAATTTTTCGCCGAGATGGTCGGCATAATGTACGCGTCCCAGGACTGCGGATACGTGCCCGGCGCACCGCCATAGCTCGAATCCGGCACGGTATCCCCGCGAATCATGTTGCTGGGATTCAGAGAATTGGCGGCTTTCCCGATTTGCGCCGAACCACCCGCGAACGGCAGGGAGATTTCGTTGCCCAGGCCCAGGAAGGAAGGAGGCAAATGGGTATTGATGTCCAGTATGGTCAATCCGGCGACCTTGAGATAAAGCCTGAAATGACCGTAAAAGCCCATGCCCGCAGCATCCGCACCTGACCAATTAAAGCGATCGCCGCGGGTCTGGCTGATATAGCGCATCTCACCACCGCCCTGCGTACCGGCGTACAGGGTGAAGGAAAGGTTCTCGGAAAAATCGAAGCCGAATTTGCTGATCAGATCCCGTAGCCAGTGCGGCGCGTGGATGATGTTCAGAATACTTCCCAGACTGAAACCGACGCTCTGGCTTACTCCCCAGGTTTTCCCTCGCTGGGTGAGGAATGGATCGCGTGAGGCCTCGACCATGGCACCCATACGCCCGGTTCCGGTACTGACCTTGTCCGTCTTCTGCCAGGGCGCGAACTTTTTCAGATAGCTGTACTCATGCGCCAGCAACGCCCCGTAACCGAAGGCAGATAGACTGGCATTGGGATCGTTCCCCTTGATCACCTTTTTCGCCGCCACCAGCACGAGATAGGCCGTAATGTAGTGAAAGGCCTTTTCTGCGGTGGAATAACCCTCGATGATCGTCTTGAAAAGAGGCCCCAGGACGGACTGATAAAGGTAATTGACCGAGTTCTCGGCAACGGCTCCCACCCCGTCGTAGAAGGCGGCCAGGCTGTCCAGCACGATGGTACCGACCCCCTCCGTCACCGGGCCGATAATCGCACCGATTTCACGCAATCCGGAACCGATGGATTGGAGATAGCGTGCCCAGGAGATCAGTGAAACCACCTGGCCCAGCGCAACTTCATTGGCGATGATCGCGCGGTTCATGTAGGCGGCGAAGTTGAGATCGCGCGCCTCGATCTGGGAGACGCTGTAGGCGCCGGCGTCCGCGGCGTTTTGCAGCGTCATGTGTGCGCTGGCGCGTTGACCGCTGGCGAACAGCATCAAACCGGCGAGCACCACCGCCCCCATGAGCAAAAACGCCAGCACGGCCGCCTGGCCGTGCTGGCGTGAGATGAGCGGAACCGCCCGGTTGGTGGTCAAGCACACCACATACTGCCCCTTGTGCCCTATTCAGCGATGGACGCAGCTAGTTCGACGACCCGTAATCTTTGAGGCCCTGGGACTTGTTGGCACTGCTGGCAGCGCTACCGGCACTGCTAGACGCCGCACTCGTCCCGGTATTTTTCTGTCCCGCGAGTTCCTGACTCATGCCGGCAACCTGGTTACGCAGGGTTTTGCCGAAGAAACCGTAAACCGCGATCGCGGCCAGCGCGATCAGGGCCACGATGATGATGTACTCCGTCATACCCTGGCCAAACTGCTTGCTACGTTTACGCATAATGCACCTCCCCAGGTTTGCCCATCCGATGAAGATAAAAAGAGCTGGTCAAAAACCGGTCAATTGCGCCACGTCTCAAGATGGCAGCTGATAAAAATGGTAAGTGAGGATTTCCGCCCCGTGAATTAACCAAAGTTAGTTTTCAATCGGAAACCAGAGGTTAAAATCACAGGTACGACGCCTGCGGTGAACAGGCCTCTCCGCCGTGCCTTCGATATGACGGGAGATACCACCGGCATTCAGACCTCGCCGTAGCGGCGAAGACTTTTTGTACATGATTCGAGTGGCGAATGAAGATTCTCATCGCAGATGACCATGGATTGTTCCGTGACAGCATGGCCGTGTGGCTGCAGCGCAGCGGCAACAACCCGCGCATCGAATTCGCCCATGACTGGGACAGCCTGTGCGCGCAGCTCCCCGACGGGGTAGACCTCATCCTGGTGGACCTGAGCATGCCCGGCATGGAAGGAGCCATCAGCATAGAGCGCCTGCACGCAGTCGTGCCGACCACCCCGCTGCTGGTGGTTTCCGCGAACGAACATCCACAGGTAATTGAAGCCTGCCTGCGGGCAGGCGCCTCCGGCTATGTCACCAAGGCCAGCCCAGGCGAAGAGATACTACGTGCCGTGCGCACGATCATGCGCGGCGATCGCTATCGCCCCCTGTCCGTCATCAACCGCAGAACAAAAGACCTGCTGGCAACGCTCAGCGACCGGCAACGCGAGGTACTGGCTCATCTGGCATGCGGCAACAGCAATCGCGTCATTGCGGAAACGCTGTCGCTGACGGAAGGCACCGTCAAACAGTATGTCAGTCAATTGCTGGATTTACTGAACGTGGACAATCGCACCCAGGCCGGGATCCTGGCGCGCGAGCTGCTGGGCTTCGATCCGCCGCGCAGCTGACTCAGACTCAGGAGGCCAGGAGGCGGTTCAGGGTCCCGCGAAGCAGATCGGGTGTCACCGGCTTGTGCAGCAGATGGCAGCCCCGCTCCTCGACCCGCCGACGCACCACCTGGTCGGTATCACCGCTGACGATCACCGCAGGTATGTCGGCGTCAAAGCGGTCATACACCGTCTCGACCACATCCAGCCCCGTGGTATCGTTGCGCAGGCGATAATCCGCGATCACGACATCCGGGCACGGATAATCCAGCGAATGCAGTTCGCGACGCAGCGATTCGACGCCCTCTGTCACCAGCAACTCGCAACCCCACTGCCGCAGCAACACGCGCATGGCATCACGCACGCTGGCCTCGTCGTCCACCAACACGATAAAGCGCCCGCCAAGATCGGTCGTCACCCCGGCCGAGGCCTGCGCCTCGGGTTCCAGATGTGTCTGTAGGCGCGGCAAGGTCAGGTAAAAGCAACAACCTTGCCCGGGCGTACTCTCCAGGCGCAGATCGTGATCGAGCAGATCCGCCAGGCGTTTGACGATGGCCAGCCCCAAGCCCAGCCCTTTGGCACGGTCACGCTCAACGTTATTCAGCTGATAGAACTCGGAGAACACCGCTTCCTGCTGCGGCACGGGAATACCGATACCGTTGTCGCGCACGCTGACAACGATCTCGTCACCTCTCTCCTCGGCGCCCAGCTCAATACGCGTGGCACGGCTGTGGATGCAGGCATTGGTGAGCAGATTTCTCACCATGCGTGAGAACATCAGCGGGTCCGTATCGGCATCGATATCCTCACCGAAGACACGCAACTCGATACCCTTACGCTCAGCCTGCGCTCTGAACTCGCCGGCAATACCCTCGAGCAGGATGCCCATATCCACCGCTTTGCGATCGAAGTTGACATCGCCCGAGTCCAGTCTCGACACATCCATCAACGCAGTGAGCAGATCATTGAGCGCATCACAGGCCCGCAACCCTTTGCTTAGCAATCCCTTCTGCTCCCGATCATCCAGTTGGGCGGACAATGCCCCCAAATACAATGACATGGCATGCAGTGGTTGGCGCAGGTCATGGCTGGTCGCGGCGAGGAAACGCGACTTATCCGCACTCGCCTTCTCCGAGATGGCTTTTTGCCGTTCCAGATCGCGCAACAGATCAAGGTTTTGAAAGCGCAAACGGATGAAGTCCGCCAAACCGCGGTGCACCACGAAGGAATAGCCCAAAGTGACCATCAAAAACACCAGCGCCAGATAACCCACAAATACCAGATCAGCGCGGCCGAGATTGATCAGGATCAATCCCAGTGGCGTCATCGTGAACACGGCATAACCGAAGTAGGCAGGCATGAAACTGGAGAGCGGGACCAGGCTGCCCGCAGTCATGCCGGTCAACACCACCACCAGAAGCAACAGGCCGCCGAGGTCACTGGGTTGTAAAAAAAGCATGACGCTTGAACCCCAGATCATGCCGGATATGGTAGAGGTCAGTGCAAAACTGAAACCCCAGACCAATATCGCGCGTCCTTGTGGCTGCAGGCGCTCAAAGCGCCTGACGAACAGGATGCGTAGCAGAGTCAACAGCAAGTTTGCCACCAGCCAGGCCAACAGTGCTGTCCGATCGGCTTTGCCCCAAAAATACAGCTCGACCGCCGTCATGCTAGCGAGGATGCCAAAGAACACAAAAGGTGACTGCCGGAACAGAATCCGGATCTGCTCGCGTTGTACAGGGGTGTCGAAGCGCTCAATCCAGTGCTCGACCCTGGTACGCAGCTGACCGTGCCGCTGGCTTACGGAGGAATGATTCATTCGTCACCCTACGCTATGGGGTTAAGCGCATCATGCCGCGCCACAGCATACAGAGGCAAGCACCTGCAAAAAGGCGCATCAACATTGGTAGCAGGTGACATATCTAGTCGAGGGACAAATTCACCACGGTGAGGCGATGGAGGAAAAGATATTCCTCCTTGGAGGAGCCTCAATTCTTAAGGTACGCTATTTTTACTCTGACCCCAATTAGATTCCTCTCAGCCAACCAGCATAGGCAGCGAAATCATCCGCTCCTGCAAAACAGACTTGGCGATTATTGCCTCGCTGGATGATGTGCTGCGGCACACCTGGCAAACAAAGCCTTGGTAATCTTGCCATGTGCAGACCTCCTTCCTTGGAGGAGCTTTAACCCTTAGGGGGCGTTAATTTTACTCTGACCCCAATTAGATTTGCTGGCGATCTATTTATAACAATAAAGAACTGTTTTCTGAATCGGCCTTCATAAATTGCTCTTCGTACTCGTTTTCATCCTTTCTGAAAGAACGATTCTTCCCCAAATTTCTTAGCCAATTCGTAACAATCAACCCCATCTTTGTTTTTTAATCTCGGATTAGCACCACTTCGCAAAAGTAAGTCGACCATCTTCTTATTATTATTACCGATTATGCGATGCAACGGCGTGTCCCCATATTCACCCTGAGCATTAACATCGGCACCTGCCGCAACAAGCAACTCAGCAGCCTCAACGTCACCCCATGACATAACGACATGCAGGGGGGTGTTTTCAAAAAGCCCACGCGTATTAACATCAACATTTTCCAACATTGAAAAGTCGGTTGTATCATGCACCTCCTGCAAGACCTGATTAAGGGTCTTCACTTAATTACCTCCACAGTTACATTCTTTCCTAATCGAATGTTCATATTTCTTTATTTCAGCATCAAGCTGGCTCATATATTGCTGATGACCCGGATCGTATTCTCTGCCAATAATTGGGGTCAGAGTAAAATTAAGCATGCCTTGTCACCCTGGGCTTTCTACCCCGCCTCATCGCTTCGGTACGCCGTCCGCTCAATCTAGTCACTTCCTCCCTGAATCGGTCACTGCCCAACGCCATGTTTTGGTTGGTCGCCATACGTATGGCGTCCGTGTGTCGCGGATCAATGTGGGCACTAAACAGGCTGCGGTACGCCTCACTCC
>JARRKE010000086.1 GCA_037388465.1 Gammaproteobacteria bacterium | reverse complement strand
GGCAGTGCGCGATGGTGCTTGGCCGGTGTGCAGCTTACACACCTGCTGCTCACTGAGCCGAGGTGACTGTTGATTCGAGGTGGCGCACCATCTGTCGATAGACCTCAATGGCTGCCTCGTTGGCACCCTGGTCGATCAGGGTGATACAGCGGGACAGGTACTCCTCATACAGCCCTTTCAGTATCTCCTTTCCCAAGGGATTGGATCTTATGGCTTGCAGCAGTCTTGGCGAGCGCTGGTAATAGTCGTCTATCATTGCTTTCCCGCCCGGCTGTTTTGCCAGGTAGTTATCACGAAACTCCCGCATCAGATTCAGCTCTCGGCAATCATCTCCCATGCCTAGAGCCTCGCAGATGGCGGAGGTGATGTAGCAATTAACTGTGATCGACTTGGCCCAACTCACGTAATTGATGGAGTTGTCCGGTATCCGTCCAGGGTCCGGCGAGGCGATATTCATGAATGCCTCAGCGCTTACCTCACCATCCCTGCACCGAAGATCTAATGAAAAACCCAGATATACTTTGCTGGTAACGCCCGCGGCAACCTCGTAATTTTGGGATATCGTGTGGTAGTCGTTAGAACCGTTGGCTCCTATACTGCGCTGTTCATTAGCGTATTTGATAAATACTGAGGAAGGGTGTCCATATTGAAGGGCTCCCATAAGTTCATGCTCATTAGGAAAGGAACCGTCAGGTGATGAGAACGCAAATGGTTCGGCTGAAACAACATAGAAATCAGCATCACCTGTCAATTGTTCACACGTTAGTTTGAATTTGGCTGACCAAGTAATATAAGCATCGCAGGCTGGTGCGGGTATGTCATATTCGTAAAATAAATATGCCCAGTAGTAATCTGCCGTTTCGAAGAAAACCCACCACTTGGTTATATCCTTTAAATACGATTTGAGAGAGACATCATATTCTCCAGCTGGGTCCTGGTTGGGCGTGATTGCCACTTCCGTGTCATTGTCATGGGGACCGATGTTTTTCAAATAAATATCAACAGGTTGGCAATTGGACACATAGGCACGGCATCCGTCCGATGTGGCTTGTTTCAGTTCTTTGGGGGCCTCTAGGAGGATGTCGGCTACTCGAACTGTGCCTAGATCAGCATCGTCAATCGTAAAATTTTCAAGATCGAGGTTTTTGTAGGCTTGGGGAGTATTGCTGGGAGCGTGGAAGTCCCCACCTTTTGGCGCCTTGCCGCGCATTTCTGCCTGGACCTGTTTTTTTATCTGTCTCAGTAAGTTTCCATTCCTTTGGAATGCCGGAAGGTGATTGATCTTCAGTTTGTTGTCCATCCTGTTCTCCATTTGACTTGCCGCTTACTTTGCCGAGCCTGGTGCGGATTGAGAGCCTGTGGTCCCTCCTTGTCTGGGTGGCAGTGAGGTATGCAATCTTTATTTGAGTATGGACGTCTGTCGCTACAGCTGCCGAACGGAAGCTTGGTGCTTTGGCACGCGACAGGCTAAGTTCCCTCCCGCCACGTCACATCCACCTCTTCCTTTTCCGCCGCGCGTAACAGCTCGACCAATGGCAGCGCGCGATGGTGCACTGTCACAATCGGCTCGCCTTCCTCGTCATACTGTTGCTGGGCGGGTTCCTCGATGGCGGCAAGCGCCGCTTCGAGGCGTGCCCGGGCGGCGGGCACATCCTCGGCCAGGATCGCGCCAGGTATCGTGCCGCTCTGGCCCATCATCTTGAGCATCTGCTCGGCCACGTTGCCGAACATGGTTATGTCCGCATAGACGGAACAGGTAAATGTCACCAGCATCGTATATCTCCCTTGGGCTGAACGGGTTGGAATATTAAGATGGTTCTAGAATAAGGTAATAAGATATAGACCATCGTTGATGATTGGGTGGATTTAATCAATGCGGCTGGGTAGATAAAACATAAAGCCGGTTTGGCTGCGTAACTTTGGCGGACAAGCTGTGCTATTGAGCAAGGAGCAAGCCAGTGCAACTGACTCTTATTCGTGGCCTTGGATTGTCTTTTCGGGCAATCGCGGCTTTCATTGCGTTAATCATCGCATTGCTTGTGCAACCGTGCGCTTACGGTGCTCAGATGCTCACCGGCGGTGGGGATGCGTGGACGCGCCAGGCGAGTGGTACACCCAACGAGCTTTTCTCGGTCGATTTCGCCGCGGACGGCCGGCACGGTTGGGCGGTGGGCTTTGGCGGCAAGATTATCGCTACCTCCGATGGCGGGAATACGTGGATGACCCAGGAGAGCGGTACGCCGAACCAGCTTAACTCGGTCGATTTTACCGCGGATGGCCGTCACGGCTGGGCGGTGGGCTTTGGCGGCAAGATACTCGCTACCTCTGACGGCGGGAGAACCTGGGTGACCCAGGAGAGTGGCACACCCAACGAGCTTCACTCGGTCGACTTCGCCGCGGACGGTCGGCACGGCTGGGCAGTGGGCTTTGGTGGCGTGATTGTCGCCACCTCCGACGGTGGCAGAATGTGGGTGCCCCAGACGAGCGGTACACCCAATGAGCTTTTCTCGGTCGCTGTCGCTGCGGATGGTCGGCATGCCTGGGCGGTGGGATTCGGCGGCGTGATTATCGCCACCTCTGATGGCGGCAAAACGTGGGCGCCGCAGGCGAGCGGTACGCCCAACGAGCTTCATTCGGTCGACTTCGCCGCAGACGGTCGGCACGGCTGGGCGGTGGGCTTTGGCGGTGTGATTGTCGCTACTACCGACGGCGGCAATACGTGGACGCCACAGGCGAGCGGCACACCCAACGATCTTCACTCGGTCAGCTTCACCGCGGACGGCCGGAACGGCTGGGCGGTGGGCTTTGGCGGCAAGATTCTCGCGACCTCCGACGGTGGCGAAACGTGGGTGACCCAGGCGAGTGGCACACCCAACGATCTTCACTCGGTCAGCTTCACTGCGGACGGTCGGCACGGTTGTGCGGTGGGATTCGGCGGCATAGTTTTAACATCCTCGCCGGACTAAGTGCGGGCAGGAGCTTCACACCTTGCTCCGTCACTCGCCTTCTTTCTCCGCTGATTCCCCGGTATTTCCGCGCCCCCAGCGGCTGCGCATGCCGGCCCGGAATTTCTCCCGTTCCTCGGGCGTCATCGCGTTCCAGCGTTCTTCCATATGGCGGCGCCAGAACAGGCCCGGGCGGCCGCGGAAGCCGCCGAAGAGAAGCCGGGTCAGGATCAGCAGACCGAGTGCCTGGAAGAAGTGGATATGCGGCAAGCCGAATAGCGTGGGAGCCAGCCAATTCCAAAGCAGCATGACCACAAGCGAGGCGACGATAATGCCTGCCAGGGCCAGAAGCACAAACTTGAACCAGTGTTTTCCGTGTCGCATGCACATTTTGTCTTACCTCATCGTGTCGATAGTTCGTCGTGGATTACCTGCAGGCACTGGCGCAGATACAGCACGGCGTAGCGTTTGCGTGACAGCAGCGTGTTGACGCTAAGCCCTGTTTCCGCCGCCAATTGCTTGAAGCTTCGCCCTTCCAGTTCGTGGGCGATGAACACTGCACGCTGATCCTCCGGTAGCTCGTCCAGGGCCGCGTACAGTTCTTCCAGCACCACCTCGCGTGCGTAAGCCGCTTCGGGCCCGGTGTCCGGCAGCAGCTCATCCAGCAGCGCCATGGACAGCTCGTCATCGCCGAACGCCGGATCGGAGAGTGACTGCTCGGGTTTCCTGCGCCGGAACCGGTCGATGATGCGGTTGCGCGCCACCCGGAACAGCCAGGCGCCTACCTGTTCGATGGGCTCGGGCAGGCGGTAGGCCTCGACCAGTTCGTAGAACACGTCCTGAAGAATGTCCTCGGCATCGCCCGGCTCCGGCACACGCCGGCGAATGAAGTTGAGCAGCCGGACGCGTTCACGGGTAACGGTCCTGGCGATGTTCTCGTCGCGTTCGGTCATGTCCGTGGTTCGCGCCAGACTGGTGTCCATGCTGGTGTAGACGTATGGAGGCGGAAAATATTGTGTTAAGTGGTTAAGAGGGTAGGACAGGTTGCGTGTCTGGATGCCTGAAATACCATCCCTGATCATCTGTCCAAAATGTGACCAAGTGCTCAAAGCCCATGTAGGCGCTGGGTTACTATGGCATCACTGGCTTCAGGCAAGGCTGGGCCAGTGATGATAAAGGCCATGGGGACGACCGAGCCGTGTAACGGCGGCGGTGCCATATAAACCCATCCGGCAGGCGAGAGTCTGACCTGCAGATGGAATAAGAGAGACCTGTGCGGTATGGGAAGTACCGCGTGACTGATTCATGAAAACCAGCCAATTCCTGTCGCTGATTTTGCTGTTTTCAGTATTTCTTGGGGGCGCAGCCGTTGCCGCCAATTCGCCCGTATCCATCGGTCTGACCCATGAAAACCCCATCGGGCGCTATGCCGGCTATCTGAAGGAACCGGATGGCAGGCTCACCCTGGCGCAGGCCATGGCGGCCTATGAGGCCGGTAAGTTCAAACCCGGCAACAGCCAGGTGCTGAGTTTCGGGATCGGCTCCCCGCCGGTCTGGATTCATTTCAGCGTGAACAATGCGAGCGGTGGTTCGGTCCGGCAGCGGTTGTCCATCGACAACGCCTGGCTGGATCACGTGGACGTGTATTTCGTGGCCGGCGGCAAGGCGGCGGCAACCTACCGGCTCGGCGACCGTCTGCCGTTCAAGGCGCGCCCGATCAACAGCCGCTTTTACGACATCAATCACGCCTTCCCGTCCGGAGTCAGCGACGTGTATCTGCGCGTGCAGACACCGGACCCGATGGTGGTGCCGATCTACCTGACTTCGCTACAGCAGGCGGACGTCCGGGAGATGGTGGAGGACTACAGCTACGGCTTCCTGTACGGTTTCCTGTTCGCTCTGCTGGCGTATAACGCCATGCTGTATGCCGGGTTGCGGCATCTGCGCTACATCCTGTACTCCCTGTACCTGGGCGCGTTCCTGCTCATGAACATCTCCTACACCGGGCACGGGTTCCGCTGGTTGTGGCCGGACAGCACGGTGTGGGCGCAATGGTCCAACCCGGTGCTCATGGTGCTGTATGCATCCTGTGGTTTGTTCTTTGCCCTGAATTTTCTGGATACGCGCCGGTATTTCCCGCGCGTGCGCCGGGCGGTGCTGGCTTATATCGGCGTGGCCGTTGCGTTGGAGCTGGCCTCTGTCCTGTTTAACGCCCAGCGCGATGCGCTGCTGGTGTCCTTCACCTATGTGTTCCTGTTCACCTTCATCATGCTGGCCATGGGTGTGATGTCCGTGCGCGCCGGGGTGAGCGCGGCGAAGTATTTTCTGCTGGCGGCGTTTTCGGCCATGGTCGGCGCGGCGCTGACCGCGCTGGCCGTGTGGGGCTTTATCCCGTTCAACATCTGGACCTTCCGCGCCGTGGATATCGGCATGCTGCTGGACGCCACCCTGCTGGCCCTGGCGCTGACCTATCAGTTCCGCCGCGGCCAGGCGGAAAAGACCCGCGCCGAGGAACTGGCGCGGCTGGATCCTCTGACCGGCATCAACAACCGGCGCGCCTTTTACGACATCGCCACGCCTATCTGGAGCCTGACGCTGCGCCACGACCGTGACCTGACCGTGGTGCTGTTGGATATGGACCATTTCAAGCGCATCAATGACATGTATGGTCATGCCTGCGGCGACGAGGCGCTGACGGCGACGGCGCGGGTGCTCAGGAAATCCGTCCGCGATCAGGACGTGATCGCGCGCTGGGGCGGCGAGGAGTTCATCCTGCTGCTGCCTGAAACGGATCTCGAAGAAGCCGCCGCCCTGGCGGAACGGCTGCGCGAAGCCGTCGCCGATATCCGTCTGCATTGCGACGGCAATGAAATCGAGCTGACCGCCAGCTTCGGTGTGGCGCAACGAAGCGCGCAGCACCTCAGCCTGGATACCCTTATTTCCGCGGCGGACAACCGACTCTACGAGGCCAAGGAGACGGGGCGCGACCGGATCAGCTACGCTTGAGCTCGCCAGGGGCGGGTGCCACAGGGGCGTTCAGTCATCCGCCGCCGGAATGCGCTCCACCCGCACTGTCTGCTCGGTGGGGTAAACGGCCGGTCCGAACTGATTGTAGACGGCCACATCCGCCGCATCGCGGCCGTATCCGATGGCCACGTATCCACCCCTCAGTACTTCCTGGGTTGCATCGAAGGTGTACCAGCGCCCGCCTACATACGCCTCGAACCAGGCGTGCAAATCTACAGGCTCCAGGCCGTGGAGATAGCCTACGACCATGCGTGCCGGAATGCTGAGGCTGCGGCACAAGGCGATGCCGAGGTGGGCCAGGTCGCGGCAGACCCCCGATTGTCTGGTGTTGACCTCGATTGCTGACAGGGGGACGTCGCTGCTGCCGGCCTGGTAGCGGTATGTGTCGCGCAACCAGGCGACAATGGCGGCGACCTGATCATATCCCGGTACTTGATTGGCCGTGATTTCGTTGGCCATGAGGTTGAAGCGGTCAGACTCGCAATACCGGCTGGGCAGCAGGTAGCTGAGTGCCGCATCAGGCAGATACTGGACCTCGATAAACGGCGCGCCAGGCGCCTGATCCACGTAATCCGTGGTTTTCACTTCGGCTGCGGTGCGTACCGAGAATATGCCGGGCGGTGCGATCAGCCGTTGGCAGAGGTTGCCATAGCTGTCCGTGAATTCAAACACGGGGACATGCGGGGTCAGTCTGTATTCCTCGCGCGCAATCCACTGTTGCGTGCCACTGCGCGGGCGCAGCATCAGCACGAAGGGCGTCGGAAAGGTGATGTCGAACGTCAGATCACAACTCGTGTGTAACCACATATGGTTTCTGGCCCGGCAAAAAGACAGATTGGAGCCTCGTAGTGAAACACTACGCATGTGATGACGCAATCACGGCGAGGTTGTTACGAAGGACGTGTTTTTTGAGCTGAATACGATGACACCCGCCGATAGTAGCAAAGCGCGACCTTCTGTTTTCTGGATTACTCCATTCGCCAGCTTTCGGGCATGACGCTCGGCATGCGGGTGCCGGCGTCGCGCGTACCGGCGACGGGCTGCACCCCGCCACGTTTCTTGGGCTCGTTGTCGTGCCGCAAGCCGTTCCGGATTAGGTACCGGCTAATCGTAAAACCGCCCTTATCCCCGCATGAATTGTCCAAAATGTGACCAGGATCACGGGGGGTATGTGACGCCGTTCACGCGGTACGGCATAGGCGCGGCCTATTATTTACTTGTAACAGCAATGGCTTGGAACCGGGTGTCCGGTGCCTGGCTGGAGGGATGACTGGCGATGCAACTTGATCTTGACGATCTGTGGCTGGAGAAGATGGACAGCTGGGGCTGGAACAGCCTGACTGTGACACAAAAGCGGCGCCTGTATCGCGTGATCCTGGTGGCCGCCATCGGCGTCAGCTACCTGATCGATTTTATCCTGCTGTCGCTGTTTGCTGCGGTCGGTACCATTCAGACGACGGTATTGTGGTTTTATCCGACGGCTGGGCTGGTGCATGTGCTGTTGTTCTCGACCATGCACTGGACGGGTTTCAGCGAACGTTTCTCCAACCCGCATATGACGCTGTGGGGGATGTGCTACGCCGTTCTGGTGGAGTCGATCTCCATCATTCTCGCGCCACAGCTCAGCGCCTTCTTCCTGGGCATCATGTTCGTGATCTTTGCCTTCGGCACGTTGCGCATCTCGCTGAAGGAGATGCTCGCCGTTTGGCTGTTCGCCTGCATCGCCAGCGGGCTGACGCTGGGGCTGTTTGTGCATGACAGTCTCGGCATCGTGACGCCGAGCCGCTGGGAGAGCGTGATGGTGGCGATAGCCTTTGCCACCGTGCTGCTGCGCGCCATCGCGCTGGGTTACTACTCGAGCGTGTTACGCATGAAAGTATTTAAGCGCAACCTGGCGCTGCAGCAGCACGGTGGCAAAGGCTATCGCCACCATCACGCTCTCCCAGCGGCTCGGCGTCACGATGCCGAGACTGTCAT
>JARRKE010000085.1 GCA_037388465.1 Gammaproteobacteria bacterium | reverse complement strand
TGCACGGAATGGCCCTTGGGCGCGAATTCGTAGCCACCCAGTGCGGGAGCCTCACCCGCCGCCACCCGGATCATCCATTCCACCAGATCGATGCCGGTGACCATTTCGGTCACGCCGTGTTCGACCTGCAGACGGGTGTTGACCTCGAGGAAATAGAACGCGTCCTGCTTGACGTCGTACACGTATTCCACCGTACCGGCGGAGCGGTAGTTCACCGCCCTGCCCAGACGCACAGCGGCCTCGTACAGCTGTTCGCGCAGCGCATCATCCAGACCCGGCGCAGGCGTCTCCTCGATCACCTTCTGGTTGCGCCGCTGGACCGAGCAGTCACGTTCGCCCAGAGCGACCACGCGCCCCAGACCGTCGCCGAAGATCTGCACCTCGATATGGCGCGCGATCTCGACGTACTTTTCCAAAAAAATGCCGCCCTGGCTGAAGTTGCTGCGCGACAGGCGCTCCACGGAATGAAACGCCTCGCCCAGTTCGTCGGCGTTCCAGCACAGCTGCATGCCGATGCCGCCGCCGCCCGCGGTGCTTTTCAGCATCACCGGATAACCGATGCGTTCGGCCTCGCGCAGGGCGTGGTCGGCGTCGTCCAGCAGGCCGCTGCCCGGCAGCAGCGGCACGTTGTTTTGTTCGGCCAGTTCGCGCGCGGTGTGCTTGAGGCCGAAGTCGCGCATCTGCTGCGGCGTCGGGCCGATGAAGGCGATGCCTGCCTGTTCGCAGGCCTCGGCAAACGCGGCATTTTCGCTCAGAAAACCGTAACCGGGATGGATGGCCTGGGCGCCCGTTTCGCGTGCGGCTTCGAGAATTTTGTCCTGACGCAGATAGCTTTCGGCCGCCGGCGCGGGACCGAGGTAAACGGCCTCGTCGGCCTCGATCACATGGCGCGAATGGCGGTCGGCATCGGAGTAGACGGCTACCGAGCCGATGCCCATACGCTTCAGGGTGCGAATGATGCGGCAGGCGATGGCGCCGCGATTCGCAATCAATACCTTGCTGAACATATCCAGTCTCCCTCCCGTTCAATCCACCCGTTCGCCGGACATAAGTCTAACCCTATGCAAGGCGTCGCCGGCTTGAATGGCATGATCGGTTCGGAAGTGTTGCCGGGCCGTCCCGGCGTTGTCTGGCGAGCTGCGGGTCGTCCCGCAGTCGAAGGTCGTGCACCCGGTTCGGTGCTTATTGCGCGTCCCAGATAAGGAGCTGCACCGGGGTCGGGTTGTAGGCGTTACAGGGATTATTAAGCTGCGGACAGTTCGAGATCAAGACGAGCACGTCCATTTCCGCGCGCATTTCCACATAACGGCCCGCCGCGGAGATACCGTCGGCGAAGGTCAGCTCGCCTTGCGGCGTGACCGGCACGTTCATGAAGAAATTGATGTTGCTGGACAGGTCGCGCTTGGTCATGCCGTTGTCCCACTCGGCCAGGGCCAGCAGGAAACTGTCGCGGCAGCTGTGCATGTGGCGCTTGTCCAGCGCGTAACGCACGGTGTTGCTTTCCGCCGAACAGGCGCCGCCCAGGGTGTCATGGCGACCGCAGGTGTCTGCCACGATGGTCAGCATCGCGTTGCCTTCGTTCGACAGCAGCTGGGTGCCGGCCGTCAGGTAGATGTTGCCCTGCGCGCGGATGGTGTCGTTGGCACTGTAACGCTCCTCGTAATCGTTGGCGTTGTAGAACAGCGTATCCACCGCCTGATTGCCTTCCAGGTCCAGGATGCGGAACACCTGACCCTGCTTGACCACCTTCATCCAGGGTTCGCCGGCGGGGACCACCTCGCTGAACGCAGCCGCTTCGGGATCGAGCGAACTGGTCACGAGCGTTTGAGTCATGTCGTTTACCTCCATGGTTCGTGATGCCGCGGCTCAGCGGAACATCACTTCGGTGTTGTGAAAGCCGCGCTGGTTCTCGGGACAGCGGTTGCGGCACAGGTCGTCCGCCCCGGCCGGCCCCGAATGCCAGGCACTCAGCAGGATGTCGCGCGGGCGATACTGCGGGTCCGGATCCAGCGGGTGCTGGCAGGTGGTGAGCACCACCAGAGTATTCATCTCGAAACGCAGCTCGACGTAGTCGCCGGCCTCGGAATTGCCCGGCTGAAACACCATGGCGCCCGACTCGTCCACCGTCACCTTGCTGAAGAAGTTCGCGGTCGGCATAACGTCGCGCCGGCCGAGACCGTACTTGCCCAGCTCGTTCACCAGCGAGTCGAAGCCGTTGCGGTGATACTGGTTGCGGTGTTCCTGATAGCGGGCTTCACCGTACTTCTCCGTCACCATCCGGGCGTTGGAGACACCGCAGATGGTGTCGTGCCAACCACAGCTATCGTCGGTGACGGAGCACATCACGCGGCCCATGTCGGAATAGCACACGTACCCCTTGGTGAGGTAAGCGGTGTGCTGCGCCTTCAGGGTATCCGCCATGTTGTAGCGCTCCAGCTTTTCTTCCTGGTTGAAGAACAGGGTGGAGACGTTGGCGCCGCCCTGCTGGTCGGTGATGCGCAGCGTGGTGCCGCGCCTGAGCACACCGGACCAGTGGGCGCCACCGGGCACCTGTTCCTGCCAGGCCAGGGCTTCCGGGTCGAGCGCGCTGCCCGATTCGGTTACTGACATGGATTCCTCCTCTAAATTACGAATGAATGAAAAAGGAAGCCGTGCTTCCTCTTTCCGCTTCGGCAAGGAGCATGCCAGCACCCCCAAACACGCTAAATCAGTGCAGACGCCCCGAATCTGTCACCAAACGGTGCGTAATATATGCACTAAAATAGTGCATATGGAGAATTATGCGCGTCTTTTGGGTGCGCCGGGCTTGATTCCGTCGATTCGTCGCTGATATCCAGGGTCGGCCATCACCGTGCGCGAATGCTTTGAACACCCATTAGTACTTACTTATTCAGTGTCTTACCGGTCTGCCGGCGCGCAAAAATCCCGGCGGGTTGACAAAAGCGGCACGGGTCTTGCTGAACAGTTCGACGAGAGCATCTAGGGTTCCGGTTGGCGTTCACCCGCCAGCGACTGGTCCGAGAGATGCCGTCCGACCCAGACAGGTCGGATACACGGCGGGATAAAAGCCCGGGAGGTCCAACGTCATTTTCGGCGCTGCGCTTGCGCATCCGGAGGGACAGGCCTCCAATGATCGCAAGCCAGACCCGAAATTCATGCGAACAGCATTGAGGAAACGGTTATGCGATCAAAACTTTTCAAACTCTTTGCGGCATCCCTGCTGCTGATTCCCCTGGCCTTCAGCGGGCCGGCCAGCGCAGGCGACCGCACCCACTTCAAACTCGCATGGAGCATCTACGCAGGCTGGATGCCCTGGGGTTATGCCGTCGATCACGGCATCATCAAGAAATGGGCTGACAAGTACGGCATCAGCATCGAGGTCACCCAGGTCAACGACTACATCCAGTCCATCAATCAGTACACCTCGGGCGATTACGACGCCTGCCTGATGACCAACATGGACGCCCTGACCATCCCGGCCGCCGCCGGCGTGGATTCCACCGCCCTGATCGTCGGTGACTTCTCCAACGGCAACGACGGTGTGGTGCTCAAGGGCAAAGGCAAGAAGTTCGCCGACATCAAGGGCCAGAAGGTCAACATCGTGGAGCTGTCCGTGTCCCAGTACCTGCTGGACCGTGGCCTGCAGATGCACCACATGACCGAGAAGGACCTCAAGCTGGTCAACACCTCCGACGCCGACATGGTTGCCGCCTATCAGGCGCCTTCCACCACGGCCGTGGTGACCTGGAAGCCCCAGCTCAGCACCATTCTCGCCTCGCCTGACGCCACCGAGGTGTTCAACTCCAGCCAGATCCCCGGCGAGATCATCGACATGGCCGTCATCAAGACCGACGTCATGAAGAAGTATCCCAAGTTCGCCAAGGCCCTGGTCGGCGCCTGGTACGAAACCATGGCCCTGATGACCAAGAAGGACGCCACGGCCACCGCCGCGCTGACCTCCATGGGCAAGGCCTCCGGTACGGACCTGAAGGGCTACGAGAGCCAGCTGGCCACCACCTACATGTTCTACAAGCCGGCGGCGGCGGTGAAGTTCACCGAAAGCCCGAAGCTGCTCAAGACCATGGATTACGTGCGTCAGTTCTCGTTCGACCACGGCCTGCTGGGTGAAGGCGCCCGCAGCGTCGATGCCGTCGGTATCGAGTTCCCGGGCGGCAAGATTCTGGGCGACAAGAACAACGTCAAGCTGCGCTTCGACGCCACCTACATGAAGATGGCGGCCGAAGGAAAGCTCTGATCATGCGTCGCCTGATCAATCAAAATCCAGGCAAGGGGAGCGCGCTGCTTATCGGCGCGCTCCCATTCATACTCCTGCTGGTAATCTACCTCGTTTCATCGGCCATCCGTCTGGAGGCCAACCCCAGCGACAAGCTGCTGCCCTCGCTCCAGTCCATGGTCGAGACGATGCATTACTACGCGTTTCAGGCAGATCGTCGCACCGGTGAATTCCTGCTCTGGGCCGATACCCTGGCCAGCCTGGAACGGCTGGGACTCGGCGTCGGCCTGAGCGCCCTGCTGGGACTGTTCGTCGGCATCGCCGTCGGCACCATCCCCTACATACGCTCGGGCGCGGGGCCCCTGCTGTCCGCGTTCTCGCTCATACCACCGCTGGCCATCCTGCCGGTTCTATTCATCATCTTCGGCCTGGGCGAGACCGCAAAAGTCGTACTGATCGTATTCGGCATCGCGCCGTTCATCGCGCGCGACATCGCGTTGCGCGTGACCGAACTGCCGCGCGAACAAATCATCAAGGCCCAGACCCTGGGCGCATCGAGCTGGCTGCTGGTGCTGCGCGTCATCCTGCCGCAGATGTGGCCGCGCCTGATCGACTCCGTGCGCCTCTCGCTGGGCGCCGCCTGGCTGTTCCTGATCGCGGCGGAGGCCATCGCCGCCACCAACGGCCTGGGCTACCGCATCTTCCTGGTCCGCCGTTATCTGGCGATGGACGTGATCATTCCCTACGTCCTGTGGATCACATTCCTCGCCTACCTGATGGACTACCTGCTGCGTCTGTTGTCGCAGAAGGCCTTCCGCTGGTATCACGCCGGAGGCAACAACTGATGACCACGATCGCGGTTCGTCACATGTGGAAGGAGTACGGCGACCAGGTCGTGCTCGAAAACGTCAACCTCACGGTCAAGACCCACGAGTTCTGCACCATCGTCGGCGCCTCGGGCTGCGGCAAGACCACCTTCCTGCGCATGCTGCTCGGCGAGGAACGTCCGACCCGCGGCGAGTTCATGATCGACGACGCGCCGCTGCCGGACGAACCCGGCCCGGATCGCGGCATCGTGTTTCAGCGCTATTCCGTGTTCCCGCACCTCACCGTGCTGGAAAACGTGCTGCTCGGCCTGGAACTCCAGCAGGCGCCCCTGCTCGGCAGGCTGTTCGGCAGCGCGCGCAAGGCGGCCGTCGAGCGGGCGGAGGCCGTACTGAACGAGGTCGGGCTTTACGAGGCGCGCGACAAATACGCCTCCGCCCTGTCCGGCGGCATGCAGCAGCGCCTGTCCATCGCGCAGTCGGTCATCAAGCAGCCCAAGATCCTGCTGCTGGACGAACCCTTCGGCGCACTGGACCCGGGCATCAGCGCCGACATGCACCGGCTGATCCTCAATCTCTGGGACGAGCACCAGATGACCATCTTCATGGTGACGCACGACATCAAGGAAGGGTTCGATCTCGGCACCCGCCTGCTGGTGTTCGACAAGGTCCGGCTGGATGCGCAGGCCCCCAACGCCTACGGCGCCACCATCACCTACGACATCCCCCTCGGGGTCACCGACCGTTCCCTTTACAAGGAACTCGAGGAAGTCACCACCCGCACGGAGCGCTTTACCGAAGAACTCGTTCCCGCAACCTGAGGCGATACCCATGTCCATGCCGAACCCCAACAGCCCGATACGCTGGGAAGAGCTGAGCTGGGAAGACCTCGCAGCCTTGCGCGAACACGGTATGGATACCGTCATTCTTCCGGTGGGCGCCACCGAACAGCACGGCCGCCATCTGCCGCTGGGCGTCGACACCCTGTCCGCCATCGCGGTGGCCGAAGGCGTATCCGCCAAGACCGGCATCCCGGTCCTGCCGCCGCTGGCCTACGGCTGCTCGCTCGGCCACTCCCCCAAGTGGCCCGGCACGATTTCGCTCAGGCCCGAAACGCTATCCCGTCTGGTGGTGGAAATCGCCGAATGGGTCATGAGCGCCGGCTTTTCGCGCCTGCTGCTGCTCAATGCGCACGTCACCAACTGGGCGCCGTTGCGCTGCGCGCTGGAAAACATCCGCCACGACCGCCCCGAGCTGCGCATCGCGCTGCGCTCGCTGTGGGAGATCAACCACGAGATCAGCGAGCACTATCACCGCGACGCCCGTAACTTCCACGCCAACGCGGCGGAAACCTCCGTCATGCTCGCCCTGCGACCGGATCTGGTCGACATGGAGCTCGCCACGGACGAGCCGGACCGTTCGGCCTGCTGCTTTTTCGCCTACACCGTCGACCAGGAAAGCCTGCACGGCGGCGTGGGCAACCCCAGCGAGGCCACGCCCGAAGCCGGCACCGAATTACTGGACCTGTGCATCAACGCATTGGCCGCTCAACTCGAGGCCGCCCGGCTGGAGACCACACCGCTGGAGATGTGGTCACCGGAGGCCACCCCCCCTTCAACCGCCTGACTATTTTTGGAGGACCCCATGTCAGCCGTCATGAAACCCGAAACCCAATCCCTGCAGGCCGCGCTCGAAAGCCAGGGCGTGAAGTACGCCATGGCGAGCTTCGTCGACATCCACGGCATATCCAAGACCAAGATGGTGCCGCTCTCGCATATGGATCGCATGATGCAGGGATCGGAACTGTTCACCGGCGCCGCGCTGGACGGCGTGCCGCAGGACGTCAGCGACGAGGAGGTCTCAGCCCATCCCGATCCCGCCTCGGCCACGGTGCTGCCGTGGAATCCCGAGATCGCCTGGTTCGCCTCCGACCTGTATCTGGAGGGCGCGCCCTTCGAGGCCTGTTCGCGCAACATCCTCAAGCGCGTGGTCGCCCAGGCCGCCGACATGGGCTACACCTTCAACCTCGGCATCGAGACCGAATTCTTCATTCTCAAGGACCACGAGGACGGCAGCTTCGGCCCGGTCAGCCCGAATGACACGCTGGACAAGGCGGCCTACCAGACGCAGGGCGTGTTCGACAATTACGCGGTGGTGGACGAGATCGTGCAGTCCATGAACCAGCTCGGCTGGGACGTGTACTCCTTCGACCACGAGGACGCCAACGGCCAGTTCGAAACCGACTTCAACTACACCGACGTGCTCAACATGGCCGACCGGTTCGTGTTCTTCCGCATGATGGCCAAGGAGATCGCCAAGCGGCACGGCTACTTCGCGAGCTTCATGCCCAAACCGTTCGACGACCGCACCGGCAGCGGCGCGCACTACAACATGTCACTGGCGGACGTTCACACCGGCAAGAACCTGTTCGAAGCCAGTGACGACCCGCGCGGCTGCAACCTGTCCGAACTCGGCTATCACTTTATCGGTGGCGTGCTCAAGCATGCCGCGGCGATCTGCGCCGTCATCGCGCCCACCGTGAACAGCTACAAACGACTGGTGAAGCGCGGCAGCCTGTCTGGCTTCACCTGGGCACCGATCTACATGTGCTACGGCAACAACAACCGCACCAACATGTTCCGCATCCCGCTCGGCGGCGGCCGGGTCGAATGCCGTGCGGCCGATATTTCATGTAATCCGTATCTCGGCGCGGCCATGATGCTGGCGGCCGGCCTGGAAGGTATCCGCGAAGGCATGGACCCGGGCAACCCGCATACCGAAAACATGTATCTGCACACGCAGGAAGAACTGGACGCCATGGGCGTCGCCTCCCTGCCGCGCAACCTGGAGGAAGCGGTCGATGCCTTCGAGGCCGACCCGCTCAGCGAGATGGTGATGGGTCCGCAGATGTTCCGCGCCTTCGTGGACTTCAAGCGCCAGGAATGGACCGATTACCACAACTACATTTCCGACTGGGAAAAGAACCGCTATCTCAAGTTCTTCTGACCCGACTCCGCCTGGG
>JARRKE010000084.1 GCA_037388465.1 Gammaproteobacteria bacterium | reverse complement strand
AAGTTCTTCGACGACAAGATGCGCCCGCTGGTCGAGGTCGTGCGCGACACGGTCGGCCGGCACGACACCTTCGCGCTCGCCTGCAGCGCGAAAAGCTACGAAGACAAAGGCTATCCCGGACATCCCAGCTGTTCGGAAAACTTCAACGCCGTGCTGGCGCCCTACGACATTGCCGAGCGCAAGGGCTGGCCGGCGATCAATTTCTTCTACAACACGCAGACCGATCACACCGGCGCGCTGACCATGGACGAGCCCTGGTCGCGCCCGGGCGACTACGTGCTGATGCGCGCGCTGACCGACCTGCTCTGCGCCTCGTCCTCCTGCGCCGACGACATCGATGCCGCCAACGGCTGGAACCCGACCGACATCCACCTGCGCATCTACGGCCGCGATCACAGCTTTTCCAAGGGGATTGCCACACGCATGACACCCGACGCACAACCCAAACTGACGCGCGAGACCGCGTTTCACCCACGCACCTCGCAGCTCACCCGCAGCTTCATCGAATACCGCGGCTACTGGCTGCCCACGTGCTTTTCCGCGCGCGGCCCGGTGGACGAATACTGGGCCTGCCGCGAACGCGCGGCGATCATGGACCTGTCCCCGCTGCGCAAGTTCGAGGTGATCGGCCCGGACGCCGAGGCGCTGCTGCAGGCCACCTTCACCCGCGACGTCAGCAAGCTGGCCGTCGGCCAGGTCGGCTACGGCGCCATGTGCTACGACCACGGCGGCATGATCGACGACGGCACCGTGTTCCGCCTCGACCAGACGAATTTCCGCTGGGTCTGCGGCGACGAGTACAGCGGCCAGTGGCTGCGCGAGCAGGCGGCGCGGCGCGGCCTCAAGGTGTGGGTGAAGTCCTCCACCGACCAGCTGCACAACTTCGCCGTGCAGGGGCCGAAGTCGCGCGACATCCTGCGCGAGGTCATCTGGACGCCGCCCACCCAGCCGAGCATCGACGAGCTGAAATGGTTCCGCTTCACCATCGGCCGCCTCGGCGACGCGGTGGGCCGGCCGGTGCTGGTGTCGCGTACCGGCTACACGGGCGAGCTGGGTTACGAGGTCTGGTGCCATCCCCGCGACGCGCTCGCCGTATGGGACGCGGTGACCGAGGCCGGCAAGCCGTACGACATGTCGCCGCTGGGCCTGACGGCGCTGGACACGATACGCATCGAGGCCGGGCTGGCGTTCGCCGGCTACGAGTTCTGCGACCAGACCGATCCCTTCGAGGCCGGCATCGGCTTTTGCGTGGCCAACAAGGAGGCGGACTTCGTCGGCAAGCAGGCCCTGGCCGAGCGCAAGGCCCATCCGCGTCGCAAGCTGGTGGGGCTGGCGTTCGAGAGCAACGAGGCCGTCGACCACGGCGACCCGGTGTACCGCGGGCGCGCCCAGGTGGGCGAGATCACCAGCGCCACCTACTCGCCGACCTTCGAGCACTGGATCGCCCTGTGCCGCGTGGATGCCGTGCATGCCGAAATCGGCACCGAACTGGAGGTCGGCAAGCTGGACGGCCACCAGAAACGCATCGCGGCGACGGTGGTGCGCTTCCCGCACTACGACCCGGACAAGACCCGGGTGCGGGCCTGACGCACCGATACCTAGCAGCGTGCTCGGGTTTGCACCGCTAAAAGGCATGCCGGAGGGCGCGGCGATTCTCGGTTTTTAGCTAAATCAAGCACATAGAGATTTGGCAAGGTACTTGCATTTCCTAACAAGAAACTTTGTTGCATCACAGGAGCCGGCCAACGAGCCGGCCCGACGAGCAACCCAACAAACGAGGAGCACTGCATCATGACCATGTCTGTCAAACCCTCAGCCATCGAAACCGACCTCCCGAGCATGAACGTCCCGGGCGTGAATGCCTGGCTGGGTGACATGTTTTCGTCCGAAGACCCCGACAAGACCATCACCTGCGGCTTCTTCCGTCTGGAGAATTCCGACACCCCGCTGGACTACGAATACACTTATGAAGAAATGAAGTTGATCGTGGACGGCGAGTTCATCATCACCGATGAAACCGGGGCGCAGCATCATGCCAAAAAGGGTGACGTGTTCTATTTCCGCAAGGGCAGCAAGATCCGTTTCGAGACCCCGTCGTTCGGCGTGGGCTTTTTCTGCGGTCAGCGTCGCGAAGGCGAAGGCTGATCCATGTCGGCAGAAGCCGCTGCCACTGGCATGACGGAACCCACCGGCGAGGGCTCGACGGTGCCGTCCGTCAAAAGCCAGCCAGTGTACGTACCGCTGGCCGCAGATTTCTCCGCCCGCAGCCACGTGCTGGTGGCGGAGTCGGCCGGTCTCGACGCCGTGTTGCGCGTGGTGACCGAGCTGAAAGGCCAGGGCGGCGATGCCGCAGTTGAGGTGTACTGGTTGGGCCCCGAGCCGGCGAAGCTGGCGAGTCAGGCCGTGGTGAGCGCGTTCGATACCCTGGGCGCGCTCACCGCGGCCCTGGCGCAGCGCCTGGCCTCGGCCGGCATGGGCCTGCGTCTGTATCTGGCGGGACGCGAATCCTTTATCTGGCGGGTGAACCTGGTGGCGCGCGAGGCGGGGCTGCGCGAAGACGAAGTCCTGCGCGAGGCCTGCGGCTCCAGGGCGCGGCGCGTGTTCTGCGTGCACTGCCGCACCCTGATCGAAGACGTGACCACCAACCCGGTCACCTGCCCGAGCTGCGGCGAGCTGCTGGAGGTGCGCGACCACTTCTCGCGCGCCATGGCCGCCTATATCGGCGTGGTCGTCAATGCCGAGGACCCGTCCGACGCCCCCGAACCCGAGGAGCAGTTCACATGAAATTCCCGGAGACGTTGTCGGTGTGTGTGGCGAACATCGAGGAAGTGACGCCACTGGTCAAACGCTTCACGCTGGTCCCGGCCGAGGGCGGGTCGCTGCCCGGCTTCTCCGCCGGCAGCCACATCATGGTGCACATGCCCGGCGAGGAGCGCACCTACCGCAACGCCTACTCGCTGATGAGCGCGCCGAACGATCGCAGCTGCTACCAGATCGGCGTGCGCCGTCAGGAGGAGTCGCGCGGCGGCTCCGTCTACATGCACGAGAAGGTGAAGACCGGCGACCTGCTCCGGATCAATCCGCCGGCCAACCTGTTCGCGATCGACCGCCTGTCCGCCAAGCAGATCCTCATCGCCGGCGGCATCGGCATCACGCCGTTCATGAGCTACCTCAAGGAGCTGCCCGACCTGGGCGTGCCCTTTGAGCTGCATTACGCCTACCGCGCGCAAAGCCACGCGGCGTTCCGCGAGCTGATCGCCGCGCAACTGGGCGGGCAGCTGCACACCTACGACGCCTCGCGCGACGAGTTCATCCAGCCGCGCGTGCTGCTCGCCGCGCAGCCGCTGGGCACGCACGTCTACGTGTGCGGCCCCGAGGGCCTGATCGACGCCGTGGTCGAGACCGCGCGCGAGCTCGGCTGGCCCGAAAGCCACATCCACTACGAACAGTTCGCCGCGCCCCAGCCGGGCGCGCCCTTCAAGGTGAGCTGCGCGAAACAGGCCTGCGAGATCGACGTGCCGGGCGACATGTCCCTGCTGGACGCCCTGGAGGCGGCCGGCGTGGACGTGCCCAACATGTGCCGGGGCGGCGTGTGCGGCCAGTGCGAGACCGGCCTGCTCGAAGGCGAGGCCGAGCACCGCGACAACTACCTGCCGGACGAGGCGCGCGACCGCAAGATCATGCCCTGCGTGTCCCGCGCGCGCAGCGCGCGCCTGGTCCTGGACCTCTGATTCATGGAGGCTGCCCTCATGAGACCTCAGCTCAAGCCCGTCGAGACCTTCCGCGACGACTTCACCTATTCCAACAGCCCGGAGGCCATCGCGCGCTTCCCGTTCCCCTTCCCCGAGGACGAATACATGTACTCGGTGAACCTGGAGCCGGCCACCAGCGGCGAACCCGGCTCGGTGTTCGAGCACGTGTTCGACGTGGACGAGCACTACCTGTCGGAGGTGGAGGAACGGCGCATCGTGCTGGAGCAGGACCCCGGCCGCTGCCGGGTGCTGCCGCACATGATCACCGCGGAGTGGGACACCCTGGAAATGATCATGACCCACTTCGCCCGGGACTACCCGCACCTGTTCGCGCTGGAACAGGACGGCGACGAATGGACCTGGGAGAACAAGGCGCTGGGCATCCGCGACACCTTCACCTTCGGTGACGCGGACACGCTGCCCTACGGCCCGTTCGAGTACATCACCCGCCAGGCGCAGGGCGACTTCAACATCCTCGACCAGCGCGACGGCGACCTGTTCATGGACGGCGGCATGATCACCTGCCCCGCCGACTGGTCGCTGACCTTCGACCTGGGCATGAGTTTCAAGCAGTGGCACGGACCCGTGCCGCTTGCGCACCAGATCGGCGTGTTCGACCGCGCGCTCAAATATCTGTTGAACATACAGGTAGACCGACCGGCACGCCGTCTTAACTGGACGATGACCATGCACCCGCGCATGGACACGTCTCCCGAGATGTACCACCGCTGGGGCAGCGACCGCGCCAAGCTCACCGCGGAGAACGCCGGCGAGCTGGCGCACCTGCGCGTGGAGCTGCAGCTGCTCGCGCGCCTGCCTCGCTCCAACGGCATGCTGTTCGGCATTCGCACCTATCTCATCAGCCTGCAGGACCTGGCGACCAACCCGGCCTGGGCGCGGCGCATGCACAACGTGCTCAAGACCCTGCCGCCGGAGATCGCCGACTACAAGGGCATGAGCCGCACCCGCGAGCCGATGATCGCCTGGCTGGAGTCCACCGGCCTCACCGGCTGATCCGCGCGTTTCAGGTATCGCCGAACAGTCGGGTCAGGGTGGTGGCGAGCCAGTCGTCCGAATCGGCATCGTTCTGCAGATAGGGCAGGACGATTTCGGTATAGACCTCGTCCTCGTGCTTGATGTGGTTGGTCAGCCAGATGGTCAGGTCGGCCAGGAGCTTCTTGCCGGCGCTGGTGTCGCCGCGGTGAAAGCTGCGCCTGTAATCGTGCACGCGGATGGCGAAGGCCCGGTGTATCTGCCTGTGGGCCTCCAGGTACGGATAGCGCACCCTCTCCAGCAGGCATTCCTCGAAAGCGAAATGGGCGTGGATGTATTCGACCAGCCGGTCGAGCATGCGCCCGACCTCGGCCTCGCTGCAGTTTGCGAAGGCCTGGTTCAGTTCGTTGATGGAATCGATGATGTGCAGGTGCTGGGCGTCGATGACCTCGATGCCGATTTTCAGATCCGGCTCCCACGTGAAATAAAGCATAGCGGCGCTCTCCTTCGGGATGAGGCCCTGCCGGCTGAGCGGCGGGGCCCGGGCTTCATGCCATGTCGCTGACTTCCGCCTTCGGCGGCTCGATGTCCCGGTGTCTGCTCTCCGGGCAGCGCGTGCATGTTAACCATGTTTACCGGCGTGTGTAAACATGGTTACGACCCTGACCACTATCCTGCCCTGATGCGCAAAAACGTAGGCGACAGGATCAAGGCGTTGCGGGAGCGGGCCGGCATGAGCCAGGCCGAGCTCGCACGGCGCATCCATGTTTCGCGACCCACCATCACCCAATGGGAAAGCCGATCGACCAAGAACATCAGGGAGGACAACCTGATCGCCCTGGCCAAGGCGTTCGGCATCAGCGTCGACGAGCTGCTGACGGGCGAGCCGCCGGCGGGCACCCGCGAGACGCGGGGCACCTATACGGTGAACGTGGAATCCAGGGACGAGGAGCTGTTGATCCAGAACTACCGCAGGCTCGGCCCGGACGACCAGGCCGGCGTGCAAAGGGTCGTCGACGCCTTCGCCCGCGCGCCGCAGGGCCGCAAAACGGCCAAGTGACCGCCCGGCGGCGCGGGCGATGATAAAAAAACGCGGGGCAGGGGGTTCAGTCGGCCGGGGCGGGGTGCTTGCGCCAGGCCACCAGCTGGGTCGGCGTCCAGCGGCTGCGTTTGTAGAATTCCAGCGCGGGCGCGTTCTGGCGGTCCGCCAGCAGCTGCAGGCGGGGCAGGCCCGCCTCCACGGCCCAGGCCTCCATGGCCCCGAGCAGGGCGCCGCCGACGCCGCGGCCGCGATGCCCGGCGTCCACCACCATGTCCTCCAGCAGCGCCACCCGCGCCCCCTCGCCGGTCGAGACCAGCACCTGCGCGGTAAGCATGCCCACCACCCGGCCGCCGAACTCGGCCACCAGCAGCTTGGCGTGCCCGGGCTGCGCCAGCATCAGCGCCAGGCCGCGGCGCTGCTTGTCGGGTTCGGGGTTGAAGTCGGCCTCGATGGCGAACAGCTGTTGCAGCAGGTCCACCATGGCGTCCAGGTCAGCCTCCTGCGCGTCGCGCAGGATCAGCGTATCCATCACGCCGTTCAGTCCTCGACGCCGTAATTGATGACGGCCAGGAAGCGGATCGGCACCTCGACCAGCTCTTCCGGGCCGTGCGGGATGCTGCCCTGGAAGGTGAGCGAATCGCCGGGGTTCAGCCGGTAGGTGTCGCGCCCGTGGCGGTACACGATGCACCCCTCCAGCATGTAGATGAACTCGATGCCCGGATGGGTGAAGGTGGGAAACACCTCCGAGGCGTCGTCCATGGTGATCAAAAAGGGCTCGATCTGCTTTTGCGGGCCCTGGTCGTAGGCCAGCAGGTGGTAAGTGTGGCCGCGCTTGGTGCCGCGCCGCACCACCTCCAGGCCCTCGCCCGACTTCACGTGCTGGGCGCTGCCCTCGGGCACGTCGAAATCGCGAAACAGCTGGGTGAGCGTCATGCCGAGGGCGGAGACGATCTGGTGCAGGGTCTCCAGGCTGGTGGAGACCTGGCCGTTCTCGATCTTGGACAACATGCCGCGGCTCACGCCCGCCAGGGCGGCCACGTCGGCCAGGGTCAGCCCCTGGGCCAGGCGCTGCTTGCGCAGGGCGGGGCCGATGAACTGGTCGAGGCTGCGCTCGGAAGCGGTGGGGCGTTCAACGCCGGAGGCCGGTTTGGCCGAAGGTTGTGTTGCCACGGTGTCGTTACCACGCAGAATCGTGGATTTCATCATATCAAAGGGGGGGTGGGGTTACAGCTTTAACCCACTGGCATCAAAGGGCTATTGGCGGGTATGCTGGACGCCGGGGAGAGGCGGCTCGTACCACGCCGCCGCATCGGGCAGGGCGCTCGTCACGCAGCGCGGAACGCTGACCCGTTTAAACCCTCGAATACCTGTGCGTCTGACCGAAAGGATTGGCGAAGTCGTAACGCAATGACCGATCTGCGCTCCATCGATGACCAACCGCTGGACACCCCCGCGGCCCCCGGACATCTGCGCCTGCTGACCTACAACATCCAGGTCGGCATCAACACCTCGCGCTACCGCCACTACCTCACCCACAGCTGGAAGCACCTGCTGCCCTCGGTGCAGCGCGAGCGCAACCTGGAGCGCATCGCCCGCTTCATCAAAAGCTTCGACATCGTCGGCCTGCAGGAGCTGGACGCTGGCAGCCTGCGCAGCCTGTACGTCGACCAGGCCGAGCTGCTGGCCAGAAACTCCGGGCTGGACTACTGGTACACCCGCATCAACCGCCGCCTGGGCGCCCTGGCGCAGCACAGCCAGGCCGTGCTCACCCGCTACCCCGCGCTCAGCGCCACCGAGCACCGCCTGCCCACCCGCGTGCCGGGGCGCGGCGCGCTGGAGATCAGCCTGGGCAACGAGCTGATGAGCCTGCAGATCATCCAGGTGCACCTCTCGCTGAGCCGCAACGTGCGCCACCGTCAGCTCGAATACATCGCCGAGCTGGTCAAGCAAAAGCGTTACAGCGTGGTCATGGGCGACTTCAACGCCCCGCCGGACAGCCCCGAGATCCGCGCCTTCCAGCAGGCCACCGGCCTGGTCGCCCCCGAGGCGGAAGACCGCCACACCTACCCCAGCTGGCGCCCCGTGCACCGGCTCGACCACATCCTGTTCAGCCCCGAGCTGCAGGTGCTGGAAAGCCACGTCTACACCCTCAACTACTCCGACCACCTGCCCGTGGGGGTCGACCTCATCCTGCCCCCCGACCTTTGCCAGGCCATTTGTGGGGAAGCGCCACAGCTTCAGCAACAGGCCTGAGGTAACATTCCCCAGGAATTAGGTAAGGTTATTCTCGGCCTGCATGCTCAAAGTGGACCACGACTATTGCGTCTGGTA
>JARRKE010000083.1 GCA_037388465.1 Gammaproteobacteria bacterium | reverse complement strand
TTCTTGACCTTGGCATTGGTGATCAGCTCCTGTCCCTTGAGGATACCCCCCAGCAACAGTCCGATGATGACCAGCACGATGGCGATTTCGACCAGCGTAAAACCGTGTTGACGCTTCATGGACAATACTCCCGTATCGTTGTCGTAGGCTGATTTCAGCCGCTTTAACATACCCTAAGCAGTATCCATGCCATAAGAATGGATTTGCCTATCCGTCTGTTTCTGCTTAATTTACGACCAAATTATCCTTGCCGCTGTGATCCAGTTCACAACCCGTTTGTTTACATGTCGTCGAAGCGTCGAGATTTCGTCATTTCGCGCTTCAAGGCCTCCAGACGCTCGCGCAGAAAAGTCCGCTCCCCGGCCTGCAGCCCCGACTCGGCAAGACGCTGGCGCAGGATCGCGATCGCCCGACCATCATTACCGCTTTTGGCGAGCAGAATCCAGTAAATATCCTTCACCCAGTCCGGCACGTCGCTTCGCTTGCGGGTCAATCGATACAGGTCCTTGGCATAGCGCAGCGAAACCCGATGATCCGCGAAGTCCCGGGCGGCTATCACCGTCACGTGTGCCATCGCCTGCCAACCGATTGCGGGACGTTTGATGAATTCCCGGTGCACGAAGTCGAACATCTGCCGTTTGCGGGCACGATCCGCTACGCCGCCGTAGACCTGCGCCGCCAGCAGCAGGGCGTAACGGCTGTGCGGATCAAGGCGTATCGCCTGTCGCAGCCATCCCTCGAGTCGGCCGTAGTCCATGTGGCGGAACTCGGCGTAATGCCCGGCCAGACTGTCCCGCGACTGCAGCCACAGGAGCAGAAAGGCGCTGGCCGGCGCCGCGTCGTTCAGACTCAGCAGCCGCACCACCCGGTCCGGCAGAGGCGGCGGCAGCGGCCCGGGCCGGAACACGGACTGATGGCGAAACCCGGCATAGATGAGCTGGACGAGCAGGCAGGCCGCCAGTACCAGCCAGACCGGCTTCGGTACGGCACCCAGTCGCCGTTCTTCGCCCGCCTTGAGCATGCCGCGCAAACGCATAGCGGTCAGAAATTGCGCCGGTAGAGATCGACCATGCCGGCCGCGATGAGCAGGCCGAGATATATCCCGCCCTGCAACAGGATGTAACCCAGGCTGCCGAGATGACCGTCGCCATACATCAGCCATTCGCTACGCGCAAAATGCCCCAGGTCGGGCACGAACCACATCACACCCTGGGCCAGGCGACCGCTGAGGTGATCCGACCAAGTGGCATCCGGCTGGGACGCCGCGGCAACTGCCATCGCTTCGAGCACGGCACCGACGCGCGCCAGCAGATAGGCCCCCAGCGTCGCCATGAACGATGACGTAAGGTGTCGCAGCGTCATGCCGAAAAACATGGCCAGCGCCGAGACCAGCCACAGCTCCACAAGCAGGGAAAGCGCCCAGAGCAAGACCATGTCGATCTTGGCGACGAACCAGAGCGGAAGAGTCAGCAACAACACCAGGCCCGAGGAAACCAGCAGGTAGCCCCCCAGACGTCCCAGGTAAAAGGCGCCTCGCGACACCGGCAACGCCAGGCCGACCTCGATAAAACGCTGTTCGAAATCCCGCGCCAGTCCCGAAAGAACGAACAGCATGACCAGCAATACCGCAGCGCCGCGCAGCACCGAGCCCAGCAGGCCCGCTTCTATGCTGCGCTGATCGGTCAGGGCCAGCGACCCGGCGAATCCCGCCAGCCCGAGAGAGAGGACCACCACCACAATGGCCAGCCACAGCAGACGACTGCTGCGTGCTTCGAGCAAAACCAGGCGCGTGAACGTCAATGGCCGCATGTGCACCACTGCGAAGGGAGACAGCGTTGATTATAAAGGGCGGGAAACCTCTGGCGCCTCTGGCACAATGGATTTGTGAACACGATCAAACAATCGACCCTGCTCGCCCGCCAGCGGCTGCGCCTGCTGGGATTGTTGTTGATCTCACTGCACGGCCTGCTGTGGTTTTCCACGCCCATTCTGGTCTGGCCGCTGGCACTGATTCATCTGGGCGTTTTCCTGACCTGGCAGCCGCTGGTCAATCCGCGACGCTCGTTGCGTTTGTCGGTGTTGCTGTTCTCCACACTGGTTCTGGTGTCGCTTTACCTGACGCTGGGCGACAAGATGCTGGTGCTCTGGATCGTGTTTCTCACCGCCCTGCTCGCCGGCCAGGGCCTGCGCGAGCTGCCTGACCGCTGGTATCACCTGATCGCACTGGCGGTACTGATCCTGGAACTGTTCACGCGCGGCCTGCCGCTGGCGTTCGACCCCGCCCTGTTCACGGGCCAAGCCAGCCAATGGGTTTCCGTGCTGCTGCTGGTCGCGAGCGCGATACTGCTGCTGCCGACCGCCAAGCCGGTACGCCGGGGTTCGCTGGATTTCATGTACGGCATATTGATCGTACTGGTGGTAGTGCTGGTGGCAGTGGGCGGACTGCTCATCATGTACCTGGAAGGCCAGGGTTATCTGTCCGCGCTGCTCAAGTCGCTGCTCGGCGTCGCCGCCCTTCTGCTCACGCTGGCCCTGCTGGGCCGGCTGCTCGGCCTGACCCCTTCGTATGCACTGCTGTGGACCCGCTACCTGCTCAACCTGGGGCTGCCTTTCGAAGAATGGCTGGGAGAGCTGTCCGCCCTGGCGGCACGCCCGCAGATGACCGCGCAGAGATTCGCCGACACGGCCCTGTCGAAACTCACCGAACTGCCGTGGGTGGACGGCGTGGCGTGGCGTTCGCAAGCGCTGTCACTGGAACATGGCGACACCGGCGGACGCGGCATCACGCTCGAGCGCGACGGCATACTGCTGACGCTGTTTTCCCGCCACCGGCTGAGCGGCGCGGCCCAGACCCATGCCCGGCTGCTGCTGCAACTGCTGTGGCTGCTGTACGCCGCCAAATGCCGTGAAGAGACGCTGGCCCGCCAGGCCCGCCTGGAGGCAATCCACGAGACGGGCAGCAAGCTCACGCATGACATCAAAAACCTGCTGCAATCCCTGCACGGACTTACCGGCATCGTGCAGACCGCCGGTCCCGGGCAGCGCGAACAGGCTTTCCAGCTGATCGAGCAACAGCTGCCGTTGCTCGGCGAGCGTCTCCAGTCCACGCTGAACAAGCTGCAGACGCCGACGGCCGGGGAGGACACGGTCCGCGTCCCGCTACGCGACTGGTGGGAGGCGCTGCAGGCACGCCACCACGGCAGGGAGCTGGAATTCGTCGCCCGCCTCTCGGTGGATACGGAAGTGCCCGAGGCGGTTTTCGACACGGCCGCCGACAACCTGATCGACAACGCGCGCCGCAAACGACTGACCATGCCGGACCTGAGCATCCGCGTGACGCTGGATGCGGACGAGCATGAACTGCGCCTGACGGTTTGCGACAGCGGGGCGGCCGTCGCGCCGGACATCGCCGCGCAACTGCTGCATGAACCGGTGGATTCGGCGAACGGCCTCGGCGTCGGCCTGTATCAGGCCGGCCGGCTCGCCGCCCGCAACGGCTTTGATCTGCGGCTGGCACACAACGAGCCGGGGCATGTCTGCTTTGGACTGCGCCGGCGCAGCGATGGGGATCAGGGCAGGCGGCCGGCCTGAACCATGTTGTACATCAACACCGAGGTCGGCAGCCACACGACGTCATCGTCGAAATTCGAACTCTCGACATGGCTGACGAAATTGTCGTTCGCCGCACCGTTGAAATTGTCCTGCTCGTCGGCACCGGCACCGCCGGTCGGCCCCTGAGTGCCGCTCGAGGTGTAGCCGCCGCGCCCGTTTTTACCGAAGGACACGATTACCGCGGGCACCTGCGCCGCCAGCGCACCGCTCAGCGGCGTGGTCGACGCCGGAAGCACGTAGAGGGTGCCGGCCGTCGCCAACGTGAAGGTCGGTGCCGCACTGGCGTAGGCCGGCGTGACCCGATATCCGAAGCGCCGGCCCCAGGCATCGGTTTCCTCCACCCCCAGGGTCTGCCAGGGCACCACGCCCCAGGAGGTCGCCGCCGTGGTGCAGGTGGCGCGCTCCACGCCGGCGTTGGTGGCGCCGGTCGCGATATTCGGCGCAGCGGGGCACGGCAGCCGTCCATGCTGAATGGCGAAACCGATCAGAGCCTGCTTCACGGCGTCGAGGCGCGCCTGGGTCTCCTTGATGCGGTTGGTTTCGACGCGCTGGCCGAGCGGCAGCAGAACGCCGCCGATCAACAGGCCGACGATGACCAGTACCACGGCCAGTTCGACCAGTGTAAACCCCGCTTGGGGTGAATGACTGGACTGTTTCATGACGTTTCCCGTGCGTGCATCGGTTATGGCGACACGATACGCAGCTGATCGTTGAAGCTGCTCGAAGTGGCGTTGCGCTCGAACACGTCGTCGCCCGGGGAGGCATTCTGCCCCTCCAGGTAATTGCCCGGGCTGCCGGACGGTCGCGTTTGTCCGGCCAGCGCCGGGCCATCCAGGATGACCAGTGCGTTGACGTTGTTGTTCGGTGCCGGCGCATTCTGCACCGTCAGGCAATTCACCCCCGGCGTGCAGGCCGCCGGCGCCAGCGCGTAATAGCTCACGGCCTGCCAGTCGTCCGCGGTGAACCAGGCCGGCAGGGTCGGCGCGTTGCCACCGGCACAGGAAGCGCCCCAGTTGTATGGCAGCGCCGTCACCACGGGCAACAGCCCTTCGCGCAGCGAGGGGCTGCTGGTGTACGTCGCCGTGAGCGGATTGCCGTACGACGCCGCCCAGGGATAGACCCCGCAGGCCACCCGGTAGGCATTCAGCGTGTCGCGCAGGTCGCCCGCGATCCGCTTTTCCACCGCAGCCAACAATTCACCGCGGGTAATGGGCAGGACCAGATCGTTGGCGATGACGTGGCCCGCCGCATCCCGCACCGGCCCCATGATGAAGCCGTTGAGGGTGTTGTTGGTGAAGTTGGCGTTGTCTTCGCCGTAGGCGATATCGAGAAACTGGCGCGGGTTGTACGGCTGGCTTGCGCGCCCGGTCTGATTGAAACCGTCCTGGCGTTGCAGCGGTGAGCCCGGGGCGATGACGACAGCCACCACCGCGGAATCGTCGGTGCCGTTGTTGATGACGGCGTTGCCGCTGTTGCGCAGCGTGATGCTGCCGCGGGTGTCGCTGTTGATGGTCAGGGAGCCGGGGAAATTCGCGAAGTTGTTGGACACCGCATACCACAGCGGCGCGCCGGTGCCGTCGCGCAACTGGTCGATGCCCAGCGTCTTCCAGGGCAGCTGCCCCACCGTACCCACACCGCCCGTGCTGCAGGGCGGGTTCGGCACCCCGTTGCCGTCCGTATCCGGGCAGGGCAGGAACCCCGGTCCGCGGGTACCGGAAATCTCGGGATAGTTGACGGCGTAGCCGATGAGCGCCTCCCGCGCCCAGCGCAGGGCCTGCTGGCTGCGCTGCATCTGATCGAGTCTAGGCCGAATGTCCGTATGCGCCGTCACGAACAGGGTCAGGCCGGTCACGGCCAGCAGCAGGAACAGGATCAGCAGGGCGACGCCACGCTGGCGTCTCACGGCCCGCCATCCTTTTGCGGCGGCACGAGGGGCGGGGACTGTTTTTTCGCTGCGGCCTCGGCGCCGGCTGTTGCGACCGGGGCCGCCGGTGTGGATGCCGGCACCTGATATCCCTCCAGTACCTTGCCGCTGTCGCGGTCGTACACCTGCCCCGGCTTGAGATAGACGCGATGACCGTCCGGCAGCCGCAGACGGATGCGGCCGTCCCGCAAATGGCGGATCTCCACGCGGAGACGGTCGGGCAGGACCTCGCCCTTCAGCGTGCTCGCGTCGTTGACCCATGCCGCGTCGAGTCCGTCACTGCGCTCGACCAAGCCGTTGAAGCGGATGTAACGCGGCAACTGCACGGTCGCCACGGGTTCGTCTCCCCCGCCCGCCGGTTTGCTCGACAGGGCGCGGCGTTCGCTGTCCAGCACCTGCCGCTGGGCCGGGGTCAGAAACAGCCGCCCCAGCGGATCGGCCTGTGCCGTACCGATCAGCAGCAGCAACATCAGGCCGTATGCCCGCTTCACGAACCACCCCCCGCCGGCGCCGCCGGAAACAGGTCACCCTGTTGTTCCAGCGTGGTCCACTCGAACCCGCAGTCCACGGCCAGGTTGGGCGACCGACCGCTTAGATCGGGCTGGTTGCCCTGGTACAGGGCCTTGAGGGAGCAGTAACGCACCTGCATCAGCTTGCTGAAGCCGTGATCACCCAGGCTGTCGACGAGGTTGATCAAATCCCCGCCGTGCAGCGCCTGCATGCCGACCTTCATCCGCGTCGCATACACCGCGATGTTGCCGCCGCCGGTTTGCGCGCCGGCATCGTGCAGTTGTTCGCGGGGCTGGAGCGTGTAGGTCAGCACGCCCAGCTTGAGGCGGGTATTGGCCTGCTGCAGCGCGCTCAGGTATTCCAGGCGCGCACCCTTGCCGATCACGCCGTCTTTCACGAACTCGCGGTAGGGTGCGGCATACTGGTCGTAGGCCGCGCGGGCCTCGGCCAGTTCATTGAAGGTGTTCTGCAGACTCGCCTCCCGTGCATGTACGGCGTCGTAGGCGACCTGCCGTGCGTCCCGCCAGTGCAACGCGGCCAGCAGCGTGCCGCCCGCGACGGCAAGCAATATCCCGCTGATCAACAGGTAGGCCCTCAGATAACGCCAATCAACGGCCGGCATCGGCGAGCGCCTCGGTTTGGGGCATGCGGGCCACGACAACCAGTTCCAGGGAGGCCTTGGCGTCGCCCTCGAGATCGACCGACGTCCCCGTATTGCCGCGAATCTCCTTGTCGGCATCGATATCCAGCGGCATATGCAACACCTTCACCTGGACCACATGGTCGAGCTTGCGCAATGCGCTGATCACCTCGCCCGCCAGAGCGATGGCCTGGGCGTAGCGATTTTGGTAATTGACCAGATCCAGCTTCATATAAGCCGCTTCGTAGACCACGGTGCCGGCCGGCGCCCCGGGAACATGTACCGCTTCCAGCCGCCCCTGCTGCATGTCGAACCGTTCGCCCGATCCCCAGGCCCAGTCGAAGCGGTGCAGAACCACGTTCGGGAAACGGTCCAGCACGCGGCTGACGGGGACCATCAGGTCCTTCGGCCGGTGCTGCGAGGATGCCTGCAGCCGCCTGGCGGTCAGCACGATGGATTCCAGCACGCGCGGCCCGGGTAGTCCGGGTTCCTGGCTGGACTGCATGCGGCGGTTGGCTTCCTCCAGTTGCACGGCATGCATGCGCGCCGTTTCGGTCTGGGTCTGCAGGCGCATGCCGTCCAGAACGGCATCGCCGCCCCACCACAGCGCGGCGAGCAGCGCCGCGCCGGCCAGGGCAACACCCGCTTCGCCCGCGCGTTTGTGCAGGAAGTAGTGCCGTTCCTGCATCCCGGCGTAATGGTTGGCAGGCCAGGACTGGTTGAGCAAAAAGCACGCGTACAGGGCGCTGCTGTAATCGGTCGGCAAAGACTTCGGCAGCTTCAGGTGGCGCGCAACCCGGGCCCGTTCGAGGATTTCGTATCCCAGGCGGTCGTCGGAAACCAGATCCTGCAACAGTTCGTTGCGATGGCCCTCGCTGTTGGCCACGACCAGTACCCGCAGGCGCGAGCCCGCCGGGATCAGGCGCCGGTTGTCGAGATAGGTGCGCGCACGCCGGACCTCCTCGGCCACCCGCTGGCCGTCCGCCCGGTCGCCCGCCCGGCGCAGCGGCGCCTGCCGGCTGAGTTGCAGCCGGCCGTCCAGATACAATCCCTGGCGCAACGATTGCGCCCCCTGCTGACTGACCAGCAGGACATAGCCCTTGTTCGCACCCAGACGGCTGACGATGTCCTCGCCGACCAGCGGCGCGGAGTAGATGCCCTCCACGGCGGCCTTCGCATCCTGCAGGCGCTGAAGCCACGGCTTGAGCAGCTCGTTGTTGGTGATGGCCGACAGCAGCACCTCCTGGTGTCGACCGCGGGGCCGGCCCAGCAGGTGGACGTGGCGATATCGGGATTCGCGGAAATAGCGGTTCAGGTTGCGTTCGTATACCGCCTTGCGGTCCTGCCCGTAGACCCGCGGCAGGGTATCGCGCACGAACTCTTCTTCGATAACGTCCGTGAGCAGACGGAAATTGAGGCGCGGATGCGCACGCAGAAATTCGCTGAACGCCTGCTTGCCGTGTTCGTCGGGCGCAAACCCCTGCACGGTGCACTGCGAACCCGCGCGCAGATAGGCGGTCATGTAGTGTCCGGAAAAAAGCAGTACGCAGCGTTTCATCACATCGCGCCCATACTGACCGCCGTGTTGTATACCGGGCCGAGCGTCGAGAACATGACCCACCCGACGATGGCGCCGAGCACGACCGTGAGCGCCGG
>JARRKE010000082.1 GCA_037388465.1 Gammaproteobacteria bacterium | reverse complement strand
CGATGTCTATGGCCGCTGATCCCTTCAAGGCCTACGACATCCGCGGCCGTGTGCCCGAGGAGCTGGACGAAGATCTGGCCTATCGCATCGGGCGCGCCTATGCCGCTTATTTGAACCCCGGGCGCGTGGTGGTGGGGCGCGACGTGCGCGAGTCCAGCGAGACATTGTGCGCGGCGCTCGCCAACGGCCTGATGGATGGTGGTGCGGATGTCTATGACCTCGGCCTGTGCGGGACCGAAGAGGTGTATTTCGCCACGTTTCACCACGACATGGACGGCGGCATCATGGTCACGGCCAGTCACAACCCGTTGGGCTACAACGGCATGAAGCTGGTGCGCGAGGGCGCCCGCCCGATCAGCGGCGATGACGGACTGCAGGAGATCGAACAGCTGGCACGCGCGGGACGGTTCGACGAGGTTGGCCGACGTGGCGAGCTGCATCCCCTGGATAACCGGGAGGCCTTCGTCCAGCACCTGCTGGGATATGTCGATCCTGCCGCCCTCAAGCCGCTGCGCATCGTCGTCAACGCCGGCAACGGCGGCGCGGGTCTGGTGGTCGATGCCATCGAATCCCATCTGCCGTTCGAGTTCATCAAGATCCAGCATGAACCCGACGGCAGCTTCCCCAACGGCATCCCCAATCCGCTGCTGCCGGAGAACCGCAGTGCCACGTCCGAGGCCGTCATCCAGCATGGCGCGGACCTGGGCATCGCCTGGGACGGCGACTTCGACCGCTGCTTTTTCTTCGACGAACGCGGCGACTTCATCGAGGGTTATTACATCGTCGGCCTGCTGGCCGAGGCCTTCTTGCGCAAGCATCCCGGCGAGAAGATCGTCCATGATCCGCGCCTGACCTGGAATACGCGCGACATGGTCGAGGCGCTGGGCGGCGTGCCGGTGCAGAGCAAGACCGGTCACGCCTTCATCAAGGCGCGCATGCGCGCCGAAGACGCGGTCTACGGCGGTGAGATGTCCGCGCACCATTATTTCCGCGACTTCGCCTACTGCGACAGCGGCATGATCCCCTGGCTGCTGGTGGCCGAGCTGATGTCCGTCAGCGGCAAGCCGCTGTCCGAGCTGGTGGACGAGCGTGTCGCGGCATACCCGTGCAGCGGCGAGATCAATTTCCGCGTCGATGACACGGCGGCGAAGGTGGCCGCCATCGAACGGCACTTCGAAAACGAGCAGCCGCACATCGAGCGGGTAGACGGCCTGAGCATGGAATTCGCCGACTGGCGCTTCAACCTGCGCGCCTCCAACACGGAGCCGGTGCTGCGCCTGAATGTCGAAGCGCGGGGCGATCAGAAACTGATGACAACGCGCACCGCCGAACTGCGTGCGCTAATTGAAAAGTAAAATATGAAGATACTGGTCGTCGGTGGCGCCGGTTATATCGGCTCGCATATGGTCAAGGCCCTCCACCGGGCCGGCCACGACGTGGTGACCCTGGACGATTTGTCACAGGGCTACCGGGATGCGGTGCGCTACGGTGAGTTCGTCGAAGGCAACCTCGGCGACGCGGCCCTGCTGGGCAAGCTGCTTTCCGGCAGCGGGTTCGACGCGGTCATGCATTTCGCGGGCTATATCCAGGTCGGCGAATCGGTGCGCGAACCGGGCAAGTATTACCGCAATAACGTCAGCCATACGCAGGTGCTGCTGGATGCCATGGTGCGCCATGGGATTTCCCGCTTTATTTTTTCCTCCACCGCGGCGGTGTTCGGTGAGCCCGAGTACACGCCCATCGACGAGGCCCACCCGTGCCGGCCGATCAACCCCTATGGGCATAGCAAGCTCATGGTGGAGCAGATGCTGGAAGACTACGACACAGCCTACGGACTGAAATCCGTCTGCCTGCGTTATTTCAATGCCGCCGGGGCCGACCCTGAGGGTGAGTTGGGTGAACGCCACGAGCCGGAGACCCATTTGATCCCGCTGGTGCTCCAGGCCGCCTCGGGGCGGCGTGATGCCATCACGGTTTTCGGGCGCGACTACCGGACGCCGGATGGCACCTGCGTGCGCGACTATATCCACGTGAGCGATCTTTGCGATGCGCACCTGCTGGCCGTGGAGCAGCTGGCCGAAGGCGGTGAAAGCGCACGTTACAACCTCGGCAACGGCCAGGGGTTTTCCGTGCAGGCGGTGATCGATATGGCCCGCCAGGTCACCGGGCGCGAGATCAACGTTCGGGAAGGCGAACGGCGCCCCGGGGATCCGGCCGTGCTGGTTGCCGATTCGGCCCGCATCTGCGCCGAGCTCGGTTGGCAGCCCCGCTATGCCGATCTTGAAACCCTCATCGCCCATGCCTGGCAATGGGAGCTTAACAGGCCGTAGTTGTCTACTCATCCGGCACGATAGGGCGTCAAACTCGTGCTCGAAATGCTCATTTACAGTTTGTAAACTGCGCTTTCTTGCCCGATTTTTCCTTCTCTCGCGCTCGCCTGAGCGACAACAACAACCTGTTAGTCACTGAGGCTGAGTTCCGGTGGGTCGGGTAACGCCTTACCCCTTGATTGCGCTATAATTGTCGGTTCGATTTTCCGCCGCTTTTGCGGTACCGGCACGAGATCATGACACGCAAGGTTTTCATACAGACGCACGGCTGCCAGATGAACGAGTACGACTCCGGCAAGATGCTGGACGTGCTCAAGGCATCGGAGGGCCTGGAGCCTACCGATAATCCGGAAGAGGCCGACGTCATCCTGCTCAACACCTGCTCGATTCGCGAAAAGGCGCAGGAAAAGGTCTTTTCGCAGCTGGGCGTGTGGCGTCCGCTGAAGGAGCACAAGCCCGATCTGGTGATCGGCGTGGGCGGCTGCGTGGCGTCCCAGGAGGGCGAGTCCCTGCGCGCCCGGGCGCCATACGTGGACATCGTGTTCGGCCCGCAGACCCTGCACCGCCTGCCGGAGATGGTGCGCCAGGTACGCGAACAGCACGAGAGCGTGGTGGACGTGAGCTTCCCGGAGATCGAGAAGTTCGACCACCTGCCGGAGCCGCGCGCCGAGGGTCCGACCGCCTTCGTGTCGGTGATGGAGGGTTGCAGCAAGTACTGCACCTTCTGCGTGGTGCCCTACACCCGTGGCGAGGAGGTGAGCCGCCCGTTCGACGACGTGCTGGCCGAGGTTGCGCGCCTGGCGGAGCAGGGCGTGCGCGAGATCAATCTGTTGGGCCAGAACGTGAACGCCTATCGCGGGCGCATGCACGACGGCGACGCCGCCAGGGATGGCGGCGGTAGAACCGAGTCGGGAACAGAGGTCGAAGCCGACCTGGCACTGCTGATCAACTACGTGGCGGCGGTCGATGGCATTGAGCGCATCCGCTACACCACCTCCCATCCGGTGGAGTTTTCCGATTCGCTGATCCAGGCCTATGCCGAGGTGCCGCAGCTGGTCAGTCATCTGCACCTGCCTGTGCAGAGCGGTTCGGACCGCATCCTGGCGGCCATGAAGCGCGGCCACACGGCGCTGGAGTACAAGTCCAAGATCCGCCGCCTGCGCGAGGTGCGCCCGGACATTTCCCTGTCCTCGGATTTCATCATCGGTTTCCCGGGCGAGACGGACGCCGATTTCGAGGCCACCATGCGCCTCATTGACGAGGTCGGATTCGACCAGAGCTTCAGTTTCATCTACAGCCCGCGTCCCGGTACGCCGGCGGCCTCGCTGGCGGACGACACGCCGGCCGGGGTGAAGCACGAACGCCTGCAGCGCCTGCAGGCGCGCATCAACGAACAGGCGCAGGCCATCAGCCGGGCCATGGTGGGCGGCGTCGAGCGCGTGCTCGTCACCGGCCGTTCACGCAAGGATGAGACCATGCTGGCCGGGCGCACCGAGAACAACCGGGTGGTGAACTTCGCCGGTGACGGTGCATTGATCGGCGGTTTCGCCGAGGTGCGCATCACCGAGGCGATGCCCAATTCGCTGCGCGGCGAGCTGGTGGATGCACCCGCTGCGGCGTTTGCCTGATTTCGTTCCGACCGTTACCGGATAGACCGACACTTGGAAGTTCATCCCGCCTCTCTCAGCCTCGAGCTGCAGCCGCCGGACAACACCAGTCTGGCGAATCTCTGCGGGCAGTTCGACGAGCACCTGCGCCTGATCGAACGGCGCCTGGGCGTGGAGATCAACAACCGCGGCTATCACTTCGACGTGATCGGCGAGCCGGTGGCGGCACGCCTGACCGCCGATGTGCTGGAGTACCTGTATACCCTGGCCGGCGAGCAGACGCTCTCGACCCATGACGTGCATCTGGCGCTGCAGTCCAAGGGTGCTCAGGAGGCGCCTGATGCCTACGAGCCGCCGGCCGAGGACGTGACCCTGCGGCTGCGGAGCGGCGTGGTGCGCGGGCGCACGCCCAGCCAGATGCACTACCTGCAGGCGATCCGCAGCCACGACCTGAATTTCGGCATCGGCCCGGCCGGCACCGGCAAGACCTATCTTGCGGTGGCGAGCGCCGTGGAGGCCCTGGAGCGCGACGAGGTGCGCCGTCTGGTGCTGGTGCGCCCGGCGGTGGAGGCGGGCGAGCGCCTGGGCTTTCTGCCCGGCGATCTGGTGCAGAAGGTCGACCCGTATCTGCGCCCCATGTACGACGCACTGTACGAGCTGCTGGGCTTCGAGAAGGTGGCCAAGCTGATCGAGCGCAGCGTGATCGAGGTGGCGCCGCTTGCCTTTATGCGCGGGCGCACGTTGAACGATGCCTTCATCATCCTCGACGAGGCGCAGAACACCTCCATCGAGCAGATGAAGATGTTCCTTACCCGCATCGGTTTCGGCTCGCGGGCGGTAGTGACGGGCGATGTCACCCAGGTGGATCTGCCGCATCACCAGACCTCTGGCCTGCGCCACGTCATCGAGGTGCTGAAGGACGTGGAAGGGGTGAGCTTTACCTTCTTCAAAGCGCGCGACGTGGTGCGCCACCCGCTCGTGGCACGCATCGTGCAGGCTTATGACGGTGATTCCGAGGGCGATGCCTGATCGTCATCTCACATTGCTGCACGTGGCGATCCAGCATGCCAGCGAGGCGCTCGTGCCGGATGACGAGGCGCTGGAGCGCTGGGCTCGCGCCGCATGGCTGGGCGAAGGCGAAACCGAGGTGGGAATACGCATCGTGGACGAAGCGGAAAGCGCCGAGTTGAACGGGCAGTACCGGCAAAAACCGAACCCGACCAACGTATTGTCGTTCCCGTTCGAGCAGCCGACGAACGTCGAAGGTGCGCCGTATCTGGGCGACCTGGTTATTTGTGCACCGGTTGTGAACCGAGAGGCGCAGGAACAGTCCAAGACGCAGGAGGCGCATTGGGCACACATGGTGGTGCATGGCCTGTTGCATTTGCAGGGTTATGACCACATTTCAGAGGCCGACGCCGAGCGCATGGAGTCGCTTGAAATCGAAATCTTGGCGCGGTTAGGCTATGCCGACCCCTATGAGTGACCGCTCATTCTTCGCCTTTAAGGGCGCTGTGATGATCCGGTCCACGTTACGGAACTGAATGGACGATCGACCTCCGACCGGCTTCGGGAAACACTGGATGGAGCGCCTTTCGCTGGCGCTTTCAGGCGAACCCCGAAGCCGTGAACAACTGATAGAGCTTCTTCACGCTGCCCAGCGGCAGGACCTGCTGGACATCGACGCCATCGGCATGGTCGAGGGCATTCTGCATGTCTCCGACATGCAGGTGCGCGACATCATGATTCCGCGTGCGCAAATGGAGGTCGTCGAGCGCGACATGAATCTGCAGCAGATACTGCCGATCATCATCGATTCGGCGCATTCGCGGTTCCCCGTGATCGGCGACAGCCGCGACGAGGTGGAAGGCATCCTGCTTGCCAAGGACCTGCTGCGTTATTTTTGTGATGCTTACGAGGAATCGTTCGACATCGACGACATCATGCGTCCCGCCGTTTTCATACCGGAAAGCAAACGCCTGAACGTGCTGCTCAAGGAATTCCGGCACGGCCGCAACCACATGGCCATCGTCGTCGACGAGTACGGCGGTGTCGCCGGCCTGGTGACCATCGAGGATGTGCTCGAGCAGATCGTGGGCGACATCGAGGACGAGCACGATCTCATCGACGATCTGCTGAACATCCTGGATCACGGCGATGGCCGTTACACCGTCAAGGCGTTGACCCCGCTGGAGGACTTCAACGAGTCCTTCGGCACGCAGTTCGATACGGAGGATTTCGACACCATCGGCGGTCTGGTGGTGAACCGTTTCGGGCACGTCCCCAAGCGCGACGAAATCCTCACCCTCGATCAGTTGCTCATCAAGGTGTTGCGCGCCGACAAGCGGCGCGTGCATCTGATCGAGGTCATCCGCGGTGATGGCCAGCCTGCCGAAACCCCGTGAGATTCATCCACTGGCCAGCCGAGCGTCCGCTGCTCGCCGACCTGTTCGCCTTGTTCGCGGGTGGTACGCTGGTTCTGGCGTACGCCCCTTACAAGCTGTGGCCGTTCGCCGTGCTCTCTCCCGCACTGCTGTTCCTGACCTGGCTCAAGGCCGGCCGCGCCCGGGCCGCGTGGCGCGGTTACCTGTTCGGGCTGGGGCAGTTCGGGCTCGGCATTTCCTGGATTTATTACAGCATTCACCAGTTTGGTGCCGCCGTGGCGCCACTGGCCTGGTTTTTCACCCTGTTGTTCGTACTCGCGATGTCGCTGTACCCGATGCTGGTGGGCTGGCTGGCGCATCGTCTGAGCGACGGCCGCGCTCCTGCCATCCGGCTGCTGATCATCTTTCCCGCCGTGTGGGTGCTGTTCGAGTGGCTGCGCGGCTGGTTGTTCACCGGCTTCCCCTGGCTGTTGCTGGGGCAGGCCCAGGTGGTCACCTGGTTGGGCGGCAGCGTGCCGGTGGGCGGGGAATACCTGGCCGGCTGGCTGACCGCGCTGAGTGCCGGCCTGGTCGTGATCATGGCGACCGGCGGTATCCGCCGGGCGTTGCTCGCGGGCGTGGTGCTGGTGGCGATCTGGGCCGGCTCGGCCGGGCTGGGCCAGATCGACTGGACCCGGCCGGCGGGCAAGCCGATCCAGGTCACGCTGGTGCAGGGCAACGTGCCCCAGCAGGAAAAATGGAATCCCGCCTGGTATCCGCGCACCCTCAGGCGCTATCGGGAAATGACCGAAACGAATTTCGGCAGCACCCTGATCGTCTGGCCCGAGACGGCGATCCCTTCCTATTTCAGGGACGTCGACAATGACTATCTGGCACCGCTGGCCAATGAAGTGCACAGCCACGGCGGTACGCTGCTGACCGGCATCTTTTATCGCGACGAGCACAACGGCGAGATCTACAACGCGGTGGTGGCGTTCAATCCGCAGCCCGAGTTCTATTTCAAACGCCACCTGGTGCCCTTCGGCGAGTATTTCCCTCTCAAGCCGCTGCTGGGCTGGGCCTACAAGTTCTTCGACGTGCCCATGTCGAATCTCTCACCCGGGCCGGGCGGCGCCGTGTTGCAGGCCGGGAAGTATCCGGTGGGGGTGAGCATCTGCTACGAGGACGCCTTCGCCAGCGAGGTCCGGCGCGCCCTGCCCAAGGCGCAGTTGCTGGTGAACGTGAGCAACGACGCCTGGTTCGGGGACTCGCTGGCGCCGCATCAGCATCTGGAGATCGCGCGCCTGAGGGCGCTGGAGACCGGGCGCTGGCTGCTGCGCGCGACCAATACCGGCATCTCCGCCATCATCAACGCCCAGGGCCGCATCGTGGCCGAGGCCGACCAGTTCAAGCAGGAAGCTCTGCAGGGCGAGGCCGTGCCGATGCAGGGCGAGACGCCTTACACGCGGTTCGGTAACACGCCGGTGATTCTGATGCTTGTGCTGCTGGTGTTGGGGCCGTGGGTGTGGGGAAGGGTAAGGCGTGAGGACTGAGGGCGAGTACTGTTAGATTAGGTGCGTGGCATTGATTCGCGCGCTCTGAGTCCCGTTAGATAGGCGGGTGGCACTGTTTCGCACGCCTTAAGATTGGTTGTTCTTATCCAACGGTATTTGCTGCGTGCGAGTCCCTTTCTTTACTCGCATAAAGAAAGGGACGAAAGAAATGCGCCCCCACCGCCTTGGCCCTACGGGCTACCCTCGCATCCGCCTACTTGCGACGGGTCGGTTCGACACGACGTCCTGTCGTGACGAACCTCAGCCCGGCGTCCTTGCCGGGCTGACCCTGCAAGCCACCGGCTGCTCGGCAAGGCGGAACGGGGGTATTGGTAAGATGAGAGAAGTGAGGCGTGAGGTGAAAAGACATACCTCCTCCTTACGCCTTACACCTAACTCCTCACTGTTTATTCCTCACCCTTTTCCCGAACAAAACTCGTCCCCTTGCACTTGGGGCAGGGCGGGATGTGGCTGGTCTTGGTGAAATGCAGGATCTCCCCGCAGTTCTGGCAGCGCAGGGCGCCCGGGCCGGTGATTTCGCCGGTGTGCCAGGTGCTGCTCTCGCGGGCGCGCTGCGCCAGGGCGGCGAGCTGGACGCTGGTCTTGTCGGCGACGGAGGTGATGAGGTCGAGGAGGCGGGCCTCGATCAGTTTGGTGTCGATGTAGAACCAGCTGCTGTATTCCCTGCCGGTCCGTTCCACGTA
>JARRKE010000081.1 GCA_037388465.1 Gammaproteobacteria bacterium | reverse complement strand
TGGGCCAAGCCGGACCAGGTGCGCAAGGTGGCGGAGCTCATGGCCAAGAACCATCCGGGCACCATCGTCTGGTGCATGGGCGGCACCCAGCACACCATCGGCAACAACAATACGCGCGCTTACTGCGTGCTGCAGCTGGCGCTCGGCAACATCGGTGTCTCGGGCGGCGGCGCCAACATCTTCCGCGGTCATGACAATGTGCAGGGCGCGACCGACCTGGGCCCGAACTGCCACACGCTGCCCGGCTACTACGGCCTGTCGGACGGCGCCTGGAAGCACTGGTCCCGCGTCTGGGGCGTCGACTTCGAATGGGTCAAAGGCCGATTCGAACCAGGGCTGTACGACGACGGCAAGGGCGGCAAGATTCACCCGATGAACATGTCCGGCATTCCGGTCTCCCGCTGGATGGACGGGGTGCTGGAAAGCAGGAACAACATCACCCAGAAGGACAGCATCCACGCCATGGTGTTCTGGGGGCACGCGAGCAACAGTCAGACGCGCGTGCCGGAACAGAAAAAGGCCATGGAGAAAATGGACACCCTGGTGATTATCGATCCGCATCCCACCGTTTCCGCGGTGCTCGGCAACCGCAAGGACAATACCTACCTGCTGCCGGCCTCGACCCAGTTCGAGACCTACGGTTCGGTAACGGCATCCAACCGTTCCCTGCAGTGGCGCGACAAGGTGATCGAACCGATGTTCGAGTCCAAGCCCGACCACGTCATCATGTACATGCTGGCCAAGAAGTTCGGGTTCGCCGATCAGATGTTCAAGAACATCAAGATCGTCAAGAACGGCCAGGGCGACGAGGAGCCGCTGATAGAGGACATCGTCCGCGAATACAACCGCGGCACCTGGACGATCGGCTATACCGGCCAGAGCCCGGAACGCATGAAGCTCCAGCAGCAGAACTGGCACACCTTCAACACCACGTCGCTCAAGGCGGAGGGCGGACCCTGCGACGGCGAGTTCTTCGGCCTGCCGTGGCCCTGCTGGGGGACGGCCGACATCAAACATCCGGGCACGCCGGTGCTTTACGATCCGAGCAAACCGGTCGCCGAGGGCGGCCTGTGCTTCCGCGCCCGTTTCGGTGTCGAGCACGACGGCGTCAGCCTGCTGGCCGACGGCTCCTATCCGGTGGATTCCGACATCAAGGACGGCTATCCCGAATTCACCTTCGGCATGCTGCGCAAGCTGGGCTGGGATGGCGACCTGACGCCTGACGAGATGGCGGCCATTCAGAAGGTCGGCGGCGCAAATCCGGATAAGGTGAACTGGAAGATCGACCTCTCCGGCGGGATTCAGCGCGTGGCCATCAAACACGGCTGCGCGCCCTTCGGCAACGCCAAGGCGCGCAGCGTGGTCTGGCAGTTCCCGGACCCGGTGCCGATTCACCGCGAGCCGTTGTACACCTCGCGCCACGACCTGATCACCAAGTATCCGACCTATCAGGATCGCAAGGTGTTCTACCGCCTGCCGACGCGCTGGGCATCGATCCAGGATGCCAGGGATTACAGCAAGGAGTATCCGCTGATCCACATCTCCGGGCGCCTGGTGGAATACGAGGGCGGCGGCGACGAAACGCGTTCCGAGGCCTGGCTGGCCGAGCTGCAGCAGGAGATGTTCGTGGAGATCAATCCGGTCGACGCCAACAACGCCGGGGTGCGGCACGGCCAGACGGTATGGCTGGAAGGGCCGGAGGACGGCGCCAAGATCAAGATCCGCGCCATGGTCACCCGCGGCGTGCCGAAGGGCGTGGTGTTCACGCCTTTCCACTTCGATGGGCATTTCGAGGGCGAGGACCTGCGCTCACGCTATCCCGAGGATGCGGCCCCGTACGTGCTGGGCGAATCGACCAACACGGCGACCACCTACGGCTACGACTCGGTGACCATGATGCAGGAAACCAAGGCCACCCTGTGCCGCGTGATACCGGCATGACCGGCAGCCGCCACATAGATCAGGAGGAGCGACCATGGCACGTATGAAATTCCTGTGTGACGCAGAGCGCTGTATCGCCTGCAACGGCTGCGTGACCGCGTGCAAGAACGCGAATGAGCCGGCAACGCCCTGGGGGATTCAGCGCAGAAGGGTGGTGACCCTCAACGAGGGCGAGCCGGGACAGAAATCGATCTCGGTATCCTGCATGCACTGCACCGATGCGCCCTGCAAGGCGGTCTGCCCGGTGGACTGTTTCTACACCACGCCGGACGGTATCGTCCTGCACAACAAGGACCAGTGCATCGGCTGCGGCTACTGTTTCTACGCCTGTCCTTTCGGTGCGCCGCAGTTCCCCGAACGCGAGGCGTTCGGCTCGCGCGGCAAGATGGACAAGTGCACCTTCTGCGCCGGCGGTCCGCTGCCGGACAACTCCAAGGAGGAGTACGAGGCCTACGGTTCCAACCGCGTGGCTGAAGGCAAGCTGCCGCTGTGCGCCGAGATGTGCGCGACCAAGTCGCTGCTCGCGGGCGACGGCGAGGTCATTTCCAAGATCTATCTCAAACGCGTCATGAAGCGTGGTACGCGCCCGGATACCTGGGGCTGGGAACGCGCCTACATGCAGGCCCTGTGAGCTTGGCGTGAGGATCGGAACATGAAATACGTAAAAGTGTTACTGATTGGCCTGACGATGCTGGGCGTGCTCGGCGTGGCGGGCTGTTACCGCAATCCCTCGGACGTCGCCGTACACAAGCCGGGCGTTTACAAAGGGCCTGCCGATCCCCTGATCGCCAAACTCAAGTCGCCCGAGTTGACCAAGAAACTCGACGACCGCGCCCGCGTCGCATTCGACGACCGTTGAGGGGGTGGATGATGAACGAATCGCTTCTCAAACAGGCCCGGGCAGGCAAATGGCGCTCCTGGCGCGCGCTGCTCCTGACGGGTGCCGTGGCGCTGGCGCTGTGCGTGCCGCTGTTGATTCCCCTGGCGGTCAGCCAGGCGCAGACCTCGGCGCAGGGCGCGCAGACGGACAATCCCCGCGCCGGCTTCTGGCGCGAGGTGCGCCATGGCGATGTCGGCTACACCACCGCGGATACGCCGGACGCCGACGTACTGATCCAGAACGGCGGCCAGAACTGGCGCCAGCTGCGTAACGGCCCGATCGCCAATTACGGCGGCTGGCTGATGGGCATCGTGCTGGTGGCGATCGCGGTGTTTCTCACCTTCAGGGGGCGCATCCGCGTCGAGGCGGGGCCGTCCGACATGCGCGTCATCCGCTTTTCGCTCTGGCAGCGCATCGTGCACTGGTTCACCGCCACGACGTTCGTCATCCTGGCGCTGACCGGCCTGGCCATCTTCTACGGCCGCGCGGTGCTGATCCCGATCATGGGTAAAGACGCCTTTTCGGTCATCGCCATGGCCAGCAAGCAGATTCACAACTTCGTCGGCCCGCTGTTCGTGGTGGCGGTGCTGATGCTGGTGGTGACCTTCATCGTCGGCAACTTCTACGAACGCGGCGACATCAAGTGGCTGCTCAAGGGCGGCGGCATGGTCGGCAAGGGACACGTCAGCGCCGGATGTTACAACTTCGGCGAGAAGAGCTGGTTCTGGCTGGCCACCATCGCCGGGATCGTCGTCGCCGGCAGCGGTCTGGTGCTGGATTTCCCCAACTTCGGCCAGAGCCGCGAGCTCATGCAGCTGGCCGAGATGATTCATGCCATCACCGCCGTCATCTTCATCGCCGCCTCCTTCGGCCACATCTATATCGGCACGGTCGGCATGGAAGGGGCGCTGGACGCCATGGTCAAGGGGCATGTCGACGCCAACTGGGCGAAGGAGCACCACGACCGCTGGTACGAATCCATGGACAAGCAGGGCAATGTCAAACCCATCGGCGAGGTGGAGGGACATCGAGTCGGGCAGGGGGCGCAGCACCGCACGACGTGACGATTCAAAAAGCCTGTCGGCTTGGGAGCATCGGTAACCTGGCGTTGCGCAGATTCGCTCTGGCGGGTTCGCGCAGCGCGGCATAAAACAACAAGGAGCGCCGCCATGTCGCTTATTCAATTCATTGAAGGTCCGCTCTGGTATTTCACCGCCTTCGTCTTCGTGGTGGGCATCGTCTGGCGTCTGGCCAGCCTGCTGCGATTCGCCAAGCGTCGCGATTTCTCGCTGGCCAAGGCTTCCTCCTCAACCGGCGCGCTGGTCGCCAACTTCCGCCACTTCGTGCCGCGCTCCATCTTCCTGGGGCGTACCAGCTTCAATTTCTACGTCGGCTATTTGTTTCACATCGGGCTGCTCGTGCTGCTGCTGTTCGCCGCGCCGCATATGGAATTTCTCAGGGACCACGTGTTCGGTTTCGGCTGGCCGGTACTGCCCGACTGGGCCTTCATCGTCGTCGCCGAGATCGCCTTCGGCAGCCTGATCCTGTTGTACATCCGCCGCCTGATGGACCCGGTGCAAAGCCGCCTGTCGGACCGGGACGATCACGTCGTCGCACTGCTCACCCTGCTGGTGCTGCTGACCGGCTGCATGGCGCTTTCGCGCGAGGACGTTTTCCTGCGCGGCCTGCACATGCTGGTGGTCGAGGTCTGGATGCTGTACTTCCCGTTCAGCCGCCTCATGCACACCTTCACCTTCATATTCAGCCGCAGCTATACCGGGCAGGTGTACGGCCGTAGAGGAGAGGTGCTATGAACCCCGTCATGAAACAAATCACCCAGGAGATGGACCGCACCTTCGGCGCCTATCTCGATGCCTGCGTCCATTGCGGGAACTGCGCCGAGGCCTGCCACTTTTACGAAATGACGGGGGACTCCAAATACGTCCCGGCGCTGAAGTTCGAACCGGTGCTGCGCACCTACCAGCGTGAGATGTCGCCGCTGGCCGGCCTCAAGCGCGCGCTGGGGCTGGCACCGCCGGAGGTCAGCGACGCGGAGGTCGAGGACTGGCGCGAACTGCTTTACGACAGCTGCACCATGTGCGGCCGCTGCACGCTGGTCTGTCCCATGGATATCGACATCGCCTACGTCGTCAGCGTCTGCCGCCGGGCGATGATGGACAACGACATGGCGCCGCCCGAACTCAAGGCGGTGGCGGAGCGTTCCCGGAACGAGGGCAGCCCGCTCGGCGTCACCCCCAACCTGCTCAAGGAGCGCATCGACTGGGTCGCCGACGAGCACGAGGTCGATATTCCATTGGATAAGGACAAAGCGGACGTACTGTTGACCCTGTCCTCGATCGAGGTGATGAAGTATCCCCAGGACGTGGCCGCCATGGCCGAGGTGATGAACCACTCCGGCGTGAGCTGGACGATTTCCAGCAAGGGCTACGAGGCGACCAACTTCGGTTATCTCGCCGGCGACCGCGAAATCGCCAAGACCATGGTGACGCGCGTCGTCGAGGCCGCCGAAGCGGTGGGGGCAAAAACCGTCATCGTGCCGGAATGCGGCCACGCCTACGGCGTCATGCGCTGGAACGCCGCCAACATCATGGGCCGCGAGCTGCCGTTCACGGTGCTGCACATCTCCGAGTTCCTGGAGCAGCTGCGTCAGGACGGCAAGCTCAGGCTCAAGCCGATGCAAAAGAAGGTCACCTTCCACGATCCCTGCCAGATCGTGCGGCGCGGCGGCGCCACCGAAGCGCCGCGCAACGTGCTGAGCGCCTTCGCCACGGATTTCGTCGAAATGCAGCCGTCCGGCAACCAGAACTGGTGCTGCGGCGGTGGCGGCGGGGTGGCCACGCTTACCAGCGCCAAGGAACTGCAATACAAGGTGTTCGAGATCAAGCGCGAACAGGTTGCCAAAACCGGCGCCGAAGCCATGGTCTCGTCCTGCTCCAACTGCCGGCTGATCTTCGACGAGGATATCGAGCACGCCGGCTGGGACAAGGAAAACCTCAGCCTGGTCGAGCTGGTGGCCGAACACCTGCAGGACTAGGCGAGAACATCGGCGTCCGCCGCTTGTCTGACATGTTTGAATCCGCATCAACGGAGCATCGGATGGATGCAGAGGTCTTCAATACCAGCCTGCGGTCCTTTCTGAAAAAGGTCGGCATCACTTCCCAGCGTGAAATCGAGCGTTACGTGGACGATGCCATACGCGAAGGGAAGTTGCAGGGCAACGAAATCCTGGCAGTGAGCATGCAGCTGAGCGTGGAAGGGCGGGACGAGCCGCTAGTGATCGAAGGAGAGGTGCGGCTCGGCTGAAATCCCGCCCTGAAGCGCATACAGCGGATGCACGCTGGCGCCGGCCTGCGGCGATTCCTCGCTTAGACGGCCATCCTGCAACCGCAGGCAGAGATTCTCGATCCCCGCGAAGTGCTGCGGTTCGTGGCTGGTGACCACCAGCGAAATTCCCGAGGCCTTGAGGTCGGTCAGCATCTCCCGCACCCGTCCTTTTGCCGTCGGATCCAGGCTCGCCGTCGGTTCATCCAGCAGCAACACCTTGGGGCGCATGACCCAGGCCCGTGCCAGGGCGACACGCTGACGCTGCCCGCCGGACAGGCGGTGGGCACGTTCCTCCGCCAGGTCCTTGAGTTCGGTCCAGGTCAGGGCCTCCTCGACGCGCTGTTCCCGTTCGTCGCGGTGCAGGTGCTTGAGACGCAGGCCGTAGGCCAGGTTCTGCCGCACGGTGCCTCTGAATAAATAGGGGTCCTGATGCAGGTAGATGACCTTGCGGCGGTAACGGCGCAACGCGCGCTGCCATGGCATCAGGCTGCCGTCGCAGCGCACCCATCCCTTGTCCGGCCGGATCAGGCCCGCGATGATTTTCAGCAGGGTGGATTTGCCGACCCCGTTGGGGCCGACCAGCAGTATCAAACGGCCCGCTTCCAGGTTCAGGCTGACGTCATCCAGGATGATGCGCCGGCCATAAGATTTCCGGATCTGATCGAAGCCCAGGACGCTCACAGCGGCCCTTCCTTTCTGCCCTGCAGCAGGGTGAGCATCAGGTTCAGGGTGAACGCCAGCAGCATCAGCACGAAGCCGAGGGCGATACCCTGCGAAAAGGCGCCCTTGCTGGTCTCCAGGGCGATGGCGGTGGTGATGTTGCGGGTGAAGTTGAGAATGTTGCCGCCCACCATCAGCGAGACGCCCACCTCCGAAATCACCCGGCCGAAACCGGCGATGATGCCGGCGATCAGTCCGAAGCGAACGTCGTAAACCACCGTTAAAAAGGCACGCCACGGCGGGGCGCCCAGTGTGCGCGCCGTTTCCCAGGCGCGCCGGTCGCCGCCCTGGAAAGCCACCAGGCACATCACGGTCATCAGCGGCAGCGACAGCATGATCTGGCCGATCACCATGGCCTTTTGCGTGAACAGCAGGTGCAGGTCGCCCAGCGGCCCGCTGCGGGACAGCACCAGGTACAGCGTCAGCCCGACGACGACGGCGGGAAAGGAGAGCAGGGCGTTGAAGATATAGACCAGGGTCGTCCGCCCGGGAAACCTGCCGTAGGCGAGGAGGAAGGCCAGGAGCACCACGATGGGTGTAGAGATGGCCGTAGCGCGCAGAGACACCGAGAACGAGGTCCAGATAATGCGCCACAGGTCGGGGTTCCCGCTGAAGAGCAGCACCATCGCATGTATGCAAGCCTCGTAGATGCTCTGGCCTTCCATAGACCCGTTCCCGTCAGCGCGTCACCGCGGTGGGCGTGAACAGCTGCTGGTTTTTCACCTTGTAGTCGCGGATCAGCTTCTGGGCCTCGGGCGAGGTGATCCAGGCCACGAAGGACATGGCGCCCATGTACTTGATGTCCGGATACTTCTGCGGATTGGTGGCCATGACGTGGTAGGGGTTGAACAGGCGCTTGTCGCCCTGCACCAGGATCTTGAGCGGCAGCTTGCTCTGATAGGCGAGCCAGGTGGCGCGGTCGGTGAGGGTGTAGGCGCCCAGTTCGCCGGCTATCTGCAGCACCTTGCCCATGCCCTGGCCGGCGGCGCGGTACCAGCTGCCGGACGGCTTGACGCCGGCATCCTTCCACAGGATCAACTCTTTCTTATTCGTGCCGGAATCGTCGCCGCGCGAGACGAAGGTGCTTTTCGACTGGGCGATCTTGGCGAACGCCTTGGCGACATCCTTCATGCCGTTGATATGAGCCGGATCGCTGGCCGGTCCCACGACGACGAAGTCGTTGTACATGACGTAGCGGCGATTCACGTACCAGCCCTGGTCGACGTATTTCATTTCCGCGGGCGGTGCGTGGACCAGGACCACGTCGGCGTCGCCGTCCTTGCCCATGCGCAGGGCCTTGCCGGTACCGACGGCGACCTCCTTGACGGCATAGCCGGTGTCGCGGGTGAAGGCGGGCAGAAGCACCTTGAGCAGGCCTGAATTGTCGGTGCTGGTGGTGGTGGCCAGCAGAATGGTTTTGCCCGAATCGGCCGTCGCATAGGTGGGAACGACCAGCAGGGCGGCAAGCAGTACGAGCAGTGGCTTGAGCCAACGCATGGCGGATCTCCTTTGGCTTGGTTGTTATCGAATGAACGGGTCCAAATCCATTCAAAGCAAGCAGGGTGCCAAAGTGGGGTCCGGCCCTGGAAAAATGCCCCGAATCGCCTGCAGGAATGGCCATATCAGCCCGTTTTGGTGAGGATTTTCCAGACCTGCGAGATTTCCGCCGTAAGCGCCTATACTCATTGAACGCCGATTCTAGGACATAAAAAGCACGCCCTGAGTGGGTCAATCTGGCCTAAGTCCTGAGACATATCGCCCCAGGTTCCGGGTGTGAAAAACGATCACCACCAAAGGATTAGGAACAGGCCGTGA
>JARRKE010000080.1 GCA_037388465.1 Gammaproteobacteria bacterium | reverse complement strand
GGTGCGCGCCGGCTGGCATACGACGACATACTCGATGCCTGCGCACTGGCGCTCACCGCGCGCCGCGTTCATTTGGGAAAAGCGCAACGATTGCCCGATAACGCACCGCCCATCGATGCACACGGGCTGCGCATGGAAATCTGGTATTGAAAAAACGCCACCTAGGCCCGATGGCGGCTCTCGCCAGTGGTCACACCTCCGGCGATCATGTGCGCGACGCGCAGCGGTTCCGGCAGCTGACCATTGTGCTGCAATCCGATAAGCAGCCGCTCGGCCTGCTTCAATGTGATACCGCAGCGCTGCACGTACACACCGGCCAGCGGTTCCATAGGTCCCGCCTGTTCGATCAGGCGCCACTTGCGCGCACCGCCCGGCACCTTTTCCAGCAGCGCCCGGCGGATGGCCGCGAGATCAGGCTTTTTGCGCGCCACCACCAGCACGGGCAGGCCGATGGCTCTATGCAGCGCTTCAAGGTCGACCACATTGAATCCGGCAAAGGCAATGCCCTGCAGCAGGACAGCATGCAACTGCGCGTAATACTTGCTGCGCCTGAGGCAATCGATCAGCCGCTGCGTGGCATTGGCGCCGTCGCGCCGCACCCGGGTCGAGAGCACACCATCCAGACGTTTACCCGCGAACACCGCGCCCACCACCAGCACGTCGCCGCGGTGGCTGCGTGCGAAAGGCGCGTCGTCGAAACCGACGACATGTGAGGCACGTCCGGGCACGCGGTTACGGCACCATCGGCCCGGCAGGGCCCCGGCGAAAATCCTTTGCTCCACGATCGGTCGTCAACCGGAACACGCGCTCGCGGACCACGCGACGCAGCGTGATGTCCACCAGGGTGGTCTCATGCGGCTTGAGGAATTGTTCCAACTGCCTGGCGGTCGCCTTGAGTTTCGCCGGCAGGTAATGCACCAGGTCTTCGTTCAGGTAAGGGGTGATGCCGAACCCCAGGCTTTTCGCGCCGGGCAGGGCCGGCCGGTAAACCTTGCCGTCATCGCCCGTCACCGCCTCCGCGCCCGTCATGACGGCGTGGTTAAAAAAATAGGTGAGCGTGCCCTGATGACGCCGGTTCTTCTGGCGGTCGCCAAAGAATCCCTTCGGCAGATGATTGGGACTGTCCTGCGGTCCGGCGGTAAGCTCGAGATCGAAATCACCCACCGGATATCCGGCGTCGTCCTGAATCCGGAATATCACCATGGCGTGCGGATCGTGGATGAAATGATGATCCGGCAACAGCAGGCGGATCTCCTTTTCCAGCAGTTCGCGCCGCTGAACCTCCGCGGTCAGCTTCTCGAAGTCATCGCACAGCGCCGCATAATCGGCGGCGTTTTCCACGTGCAGGCAGGCGAGAATCGCGTCCACGGCAGGATCGTGCTGCTCGCCCGCGCGGATACTGCGCATGATCCCCATGGTCCTGCCGGAATGGGCGCGGCCCTCGATCAAAGCGAAGGCCGTGCGTGGTGAACGACGCACCTCCCTGATACGCAACGCCTTCGCCTCGTACTTCGGAGCATCGCCTTCGGTGACGGGCTTGGGATTCTCCTGCGTCATATGCACATAGGTCGCGTTCAGGTTCGCCGCAGCGACGCGCACCACGCCGTCGGACCCCAGCTCGCCGGTATAGGAATTGAGGTGATCGTACAGGGAATGGTCGATGCTCTGGCCGGTCAGCACGAACGGAAAGACGGGATTTCGTCCACCGGGTTTTTCCGGATAGTCGAACCAGCCGGTATTGAGCGTCCAGGATTCGGGCGAGCCCAGTTCCAGCCAATCGAGGATGCGCTCACCCGGCTCCACGCCCTCGAACCAGGACTTCAGGCGCCCGATCCGGCTCTTGCCGAGCTGCGCGAGCGCGGAGCCGAAATTCGCGGGCGCCAGCATGATCAGATGACTCATGGGGCAGGCGCCGGAACGGGGCCGCTGCACGTAATAGCGGTTCCACCAGTCACGCACTACCGGCCCGCCGGTGGAATGAGTGATACAGACGAAGCGCCGCCCTTTGTCGAGCAACGGGCCCAGCTCGCGATGCACGGCGGCATCGAAGGCCCGTGACACATCCTCCAGGCGTACCTCGTCGCGAAAACTGACGTACTCGCTCAGCCAGATGTGGCGTACGTCTATCCTGAGGCCCAGGTCTCTGCGCGCCTCCGCCTCCAGGCGGTCGGCGAGCTTGCCGTAGGTGTTCGTGTTGTGGACGCTCCATCCGTGGACGAGCACCACCAACCGGTCTTGTTCCTTCGCCATTGTTACGTCCTCCTTGTCATCGTATCCGTGCCGAAGCACCGGCCGCTTCACCAAACGCATATTGTTACGGCTAAAGTGTAGACACTATGTTCGTTTGACACCTCAGGTCGAACAGCGCAACGCTCAGTCGAGCTTGAGAAAGGGATAGCGCGCGCGGGCTGCGCGGTCCCATAACGACAATCCGGCTTCCCGTCCCAGCGTCTCGACCGCGATGATGAAATCGGGATCATCGAAGTCGACCGTGGCGGGCGCCTCAGGCCCCGTGCGTTCGATGATTTCGTGATCCAGGAATTGCTCCTCGTGCTGGCTCGAAAGCCGACCCTTGAAGCCGCGCCGGTGCATGCGCACATGAAAACGCCGGCCGGCCAGCTGCGTCAGCCAGGGCACCGCCGCCTCGCACGCAGATGTCTCGAATTCCTGCGGCGACTGAAACGCGAAACGGACCGTGACAGGCATCACCCGGCCGAAGCAATCGGCGATGGAAGGTTTCTTCACGAAGTCCTCCCGAAACTGTTCGAGGAACTGCGTCACGTCATCGACGCGCAGGGTGAGGACATTGAAGTAATCGGTCCGATGCACCGGACCGTAAGGCCACAGCAAGCGGCCGGCCTTCTGATAATGGCCGGCGATCGTACTGACCACCACATTCCAGCCGTTCATCGCTCCCCTCCCCGTACCCGTTCGGCACGAGCCCCACTACAGGATTTAACTTCCTTCTTCCGCCGCCGGTTCGGGCGATGGCTCGCCCTCCACCTCTGCGCGCGGATCGAGTTCGAGCATCTCCGGAGAGGTGCGCGCCAGCGGCACGAATTCGGCCTGCTCCGCAAGCGGGATCGGCGCCGAAACCCGCATGCGCAATGCGGCGAAGCCGGCCAGCACCATCAGCATCAGCGCCATATAGGCCATCAGGATACGCGGTGTGGAAAGATCCATGATCAGACCCGCCAGCAGCGGACCGACGGTCGAACCGATGCCGCTCAGCATCAGCAGTCCGCGCGTGGCGCCCAGAATCTCGCCCGGATCCAGATGGTCGTTGGTGTGCGCCACACTGAGCGAATACACCGAAAACGAAAATCCGCCGTAGACGATGGCCGCCACAAGCAACCCCGCCAGACTTGTGCCGGCCAGCACGAATGCCGCCGCCGCAGCCACGGCACCTGCCAGGGAAACCCCCGCCAGCACCCGCCGCCGGTCGTAACGGTCCGAGTAGTGCCCGATAGGCCATTGCAACAATGCACCGCCGAGAATCACACCACTCATGAAAAACGCGACCCCGCTCGCATGCAGGCCGATACTGCTCGCAAACAGCGGCCCCAGGCCCCAGAAGGCGCCGTTGGTGAGCCCGGTAACCAAGGCACCCGTCGCACCCAGCGGCGAGATGCCGTACAAACGCCTGAGCCCGAGTTCAGGCACCGCCACATGCGCCGGCGCCTGCATGCGGGTCAGCGCGACCGGCACCAGGGCGAGCGCGAAAAAGATCGCGACCAGAGCAAACGGCGCGACGCCCGCCACACCGTAGACCAGACTCAGATACTGCCCCACGGCCAGCGCAAGCAGGTTGATGGTCATGTACACCGCGATTACCCGTCCGCGCAGAGTCTGATGCGACAGACCGTTCCGCCAGCTTTCGATGATCAGGTACGGATATGTCCGACGCCCTGCACGATGCGCGGACAGACATAGGCACCGATGAAATAGCCGAGAAAGAACCCCGACATGATGAAACCGGCCAGGCTCTTGGAATAACCCTCCAGCCCCGTGCGCAGCGCGATGGTCGTGCCGAGCAGGCCGGAGCCGACCAGCAGGATCGCCACCGCGAGCAGCAACGAATTGATGGAAATGACAGTCTTCAGCATCGCAGGTCCGCACAGGCGAATGGACGTCAGCGCCGGCCGATAGCGGCCGCAGGAAATGCCCGATTGAGACCGTGCCAGTATCGAATACACGGGCAACGCGGATCAACCTCCCACGGCGGTTCATCTCTCTTGATCAGGACCCGTATCTGCCACCAACAGGAGTCGTAAACGCCATGAACAACCAATCAGAACTGACCTTCTACCACGCCCCCCACACTCGCTCCGGTAGTACGCGTGTACTGCTCGAGGAGCTGGGTGTGCCTTACCAATTGCACGTGATCAACCTGAAGGCCAACACCGAATACGAGCCTGCATATCTCGCCGTCAACCCCATGGGCAAGGTGCCCGCGCTGAAAGACGGCGACGCCGTCATCACCGAACGCGTGGCCATCCACATCTATCTGCCGGACAGGTTCCCGGAGGCCGGGCTCGCGCCCGCCATCGGCGATCCGCTGCGCGGCCCTTACCTGCGCTGGCTGGCGTATTACGGATCCTGCTTCGAACCGGCCGTCATGGATCGCTACCTGAAAAACGAACCCGCACCGTACTCCACCTCGCCCTACGGTGACTTCGACACCATGTTCAAGGTGCTCACGGACCACCTCGAACAGGAAGGCCCCTGGATGCTGGGCGAGCGCTTCAGTTCGGCCGACGTGCTGTGGGGTACGTCGCTCAACTGGACCACCAAATTCGAACTGATCCCGGAGCACCCCGCGATCAATGCCTACGTCGACCGATTCCTGGAGCGCCCCGCGGTGCAACGCGCCTACACGGCCGACGCCGAGCTTGCCGCCGCGCAGGAAGCGGGGGTAGCCGTTTGAGATAACCGTCTAAAAACACGGCCCGGTACGGTTTCAGTTACAACCGGGCCGTGCCCGTACTCGCAGCGTGAATATTTTTCAGGGATGATGCGGGCATGCGTCGCGCCGACCGACTGTTTTTGATCATCCATGCCCTGCGTGGTCGCCGCACGGCCATGACGGCCAGGCAACTTGCGGAAACGCTGGACGTTTCGCTGCGTACGATTTATCGCGACGTCGCCGACCTGCAGTTGTCGGGCGTCCCCATCGAAGGCGAGGCCGGCATCGGCTACGTACTGCGCAAGGGCTCGGACATACCGCCGCTCATGTTCACCGCGGAAGAAATCGAAGCGCTGTCCGTCGGCGCCCGGTTCGTGCGTGCCTTCGCCGGCGGACGCCTGGCGGCGGGGGCGCAGTCCGCGATGCTCAAGATCGACGCCGTGCTGCCCCCGGAGCTGCGGCAGCACGCCAGCCAGACCCGCGTCTTCGCCCCACCGACGATGTGGTACGAAGCCACCTCCGGACTGGTCGATCGCCTCCATGAGGCGATCAACGCACGCCAGGTGCTGCACATCGACTATCGCGACGAATCGGGCCGTGAAAGCCGGCGCGAGGTCGAGCCACTGTGCCTCGCCTTCTGGGGCGGTGCCTGGACCGTCGGCGCCTGGTGCAAACTCCGCGAGGACTTCCGCAATTTCCGCATCGACCGCCTGATCGAATTCACGGCCACGGGCGATGTCTTTGAAGACACGGCCGAACGCGGCCTGGATGCCTACATGAGCGCCGTGCGTGCCAAGTCCAACGGTAACTTCCGCTCATAGCCTGGTGAGGCGAACCCGGCGCATCTCATCCGCCTACTGACAATACGCTGTCAGCACGCCACCGGCAGACTGTCGGCTCCCCGGTCGTTACTTTCCGGCGCGGCCCGCCTTATGGACAGGAAACCGACAGGAGCAGCCCCATATGCACGACAACGCCTCCACTGCAGCCGGCGCTGCCGTCCAACGAGACCGGCGCAAATTGCAGCGGCTGGCGCTGGCCACGCTCTGCACCGCCGTCCTGATCGCCCAGGTCGATACCTCGGTCGTCAATCTGGCGGTTCATCCGATCGGCGCTTACTTCAAGGCCGGCGTCGGTTCCTTGCAATGGGTCGTGGACAGCTACAACCTGTTCTACGCCATCCTCTTGCTCACGGGCGGATTGCTGGCCGACCTGTACGGTCGGCGGCGCGTCTTCATGACCGGCGCGGCCGTTTTTACTCTCGCATCCCTGTTATGCGCGTTTTCCCCCGATATTCGCATTCTCGTCGGCGCCCGGGCGATCTCAGGCATCGGCGCGGCTTTGCTGTTGCCGGCATCGCTGGCGATTATCCGCGTCATCTGGCCCGACCCGAAAGAACGCGGCAAGGCCCTGGGCATCTGGGCGGCCTGTAACGGCGCGGCGTTTGCCGTCGGCCCGACGCTCGGCGGCCTGCTGATCGACGAATTCGGGTGGCGCAGCATTTTCCTGATGGTTGTTCCACTCGGGCTCGCGGCGCTGTTCATGGCGCCGCGCTACATACCGGAATCGTCCGACCGCAAGGACCGCCATTTCGATGCCACCGGACAGGTGCTGGGGGCATTGACCCTCGGCAGCCTCGTCGTCGCCGCCATCGAGTCGCAGCGTTTTCACACCATCGCCGCCGCGGCCTTCGCTTGCGCCCTGCTGGCGCTGATCCTGTTTCTCAAGGTCGAACAAAAACGCGGCAGTGGCGCATTAATTCCGCCCGACATGTTCCGCATCCGACCTTTCCGCGGCGCCATGATGGCCACCGCCGGCATGACCTTCGGCATGTACGGAACGGTGTTTTTGCTGCCGTTGATGTGGCAAAGCGAAGGCGCGCTGGGTCCGGCAGGCGCAGGCCTCGCACTCATGCCGATGGCACTCGTATATGTGCTGGTCTCCACATTCTCGGGCGCGCTGGAGTCTGCATTCGGTACACGCTTCATGACGGCCGGCGGCGTAGCCGTCATCGGCAGCGGCCTGTTACTGATCGGCCTGACCGCACATACCCGTTCCCTCGGCGCCGCCGAAGCCGGGCTCATCCTTACCGGCATCGGCATGGGTCTGGCCACCGGCCCATTGATGGGCGTGGCGGTCGGCTCGGTCACGGCCGCCCGCTCGGGAAGCGCCGCCGCACTGATCAACGTCGCCCGCATGGTTGGGGCCACGCTCGGCGTCGCGGCGCTGGGTACGGTCTACACCCTGGCACACGACGGGACGGAGGGGCTGTATCTCGCCCTGCTTTGCGGGGGCGGCTTCCAGCTCACCACTGCCGCCCTGGCTTGGCGCAGCATTCATCCAGGCCATGCACCGGCCGTCTGAGGCAGGCCGGCGTTGACGTCCATCGCGCCTTTTGCTAGCTTCAAATCATCTGCTGACACACAGATACGTATTCAACGAGAGATGAAACCCGCAACGGCACAACCCGTCCAAACCCGCTTCGCTATGGTCGTATCCGTAGTAGTGGTCGTACTGGTGGCCGTTGGCTTGTCGCCGTAGCGGGTTATTGTCCTTAGCAAGTTCAGAACCCCCTTCGGCGCAAGCCGAAGGGGGATTTTTTTATNNNNCCCCCGAAAAAGGAAAACAACCATGAAATCCAGCAACCAAAACCAGGCGCGAGGCTTGCCGTCATGAAATACACAGGCGCGCAAATCATCGTCAAACTGCTCGAACGACAGGGCATCACCATGGTGGCCGGCATCCCCGGCGGCGCCAACCTGCCCCTGTACGATGCACTGGCCGAGAGCCCCATCCGCCACATCCTGACCCGCCACGAACAGGGCGCGGGCTTCATCGCCCAGGGCATGGCGCGCACCACCGGCCAACCCGCCGTGTGCCTGGCCAGCTCCGGGCCCGGCGCCACCAATCTCGTCACCGCGGTGGCCGATGCCTACATGGACTCCATCCCCCTGATCGCCATCACCGGCCAGGTTTCCACCGGCATGATCGGCACCGACGCCTTTCAGGAAACCGACACCTTTGGCCTGATGCTGCCCATCACCAAACACAACTGGCTGGTACGCTCGGTCGAGGAACTGCTGGAGGTGATCCCGGAAGCCTTCCGGCTCGCCACCTCGGGCAGGCCCGGCCCGGTGGCGATCGACGTGCCCAAGGACATCCAGCAGCACACACTCGACATCGACGCCTGGCCGGAGCCGGTGCGACCGGCAGCGCCGACAGCCCCGGACGCCGACGACCTGCAGCGCCTGCAGGGCATGCTGCGCAACGCCAAACGCCCCGTGCTGATGGTGGGCGGCGGCATCATCCATGCCGGCTGCAGTCGGGAGATCGTGACGTTCGCCGAGCGCATGGACCTGCCCACGGTGGCCTCGTTCATGGGCCTCGGCGCGATGCCCGCCGACCATCCGCTGTTTCTCGGCATGCTGGGCATGCACGGCGCGCCGTACACCAACATGGTGCTGGAGGAATGTGACCTGCTGATCGGCGCCGGCGTGCGCTTCGATGACCGCGCCACAGGCAAGGCGAATGAATTCTGCCCGCAGGCAGCCATCGTCCATATCGACATCGACGCCAGCGAACTGGGCAAGATCAAGACGCCCTCGCTCGCCATCCGCGCGGACGTCGGCGAAACCATACGCCGCCTGCTGCTGGAAATTGAGCCCGTGTCACGTCCCCTGTGGCGGCAACGGGTTGCCGCCCTGCAGACCAACCACCCGCTGGCGCTGCCCGGCAGCGAAGACGTGTTCCGTCCCTACGGCCTGCTGTCCCACATCGCAGAGAGCTTCGCGGGCGAGGACGTCAACGTGGTGACCGACGTGGGCCAGCACCAGATGTGGACGGCTCAGGCCTTTCCCATGCAGCGCCCACGGCAATGGATCAGCTCCGGCGGCCTGGGCACCATGGGCTTCGGTCTGCCCGCCGCCATCGGTGCGGCGCTGGCGCAGCCGGAACGCCCGACCGTGTGCATCAGCGGCGATGGCAGCCTGATGATGAACATCCAGGAACTGGATACGGCCGTCGAGCACGGGCTCAACGTCAAGATCGTGATCATGAACAACAACCATCTCGGCCTGGTGCGCCAGCAGCAGGCATTGTTCTATGGCGCGCGATTCGCCGCCGTCAACAACCGCCGCGGCGTGGACTTCGCCGCCCTGGCCGCAGCCATGGGCGCGTCGGGCTACGACCTGGGCAAGGCCGAAGACCCGCATGCAACGCTGAGCCGGGCGTTGCGCGAGGAAGGCCCCTGCGTGATCAACGTGCCGATTGCGGCGGAGGAAATGGTCCTGCCCATGGTGCCGCCGGGCGCGGCGAACCGCGAAATGATTACGGAGGAGACGGCATGAACACCCAGCCAACCAAAATGAACGGCACCAAATCCGTGCTGGAGCTCAAGGTGAGAAACCACCCCGGCGTCATGTCGCACGTCTGCGGCCTGTTCGCGCGCCGCGCCTACAATGTGGAAGGCATTCTGTGCATGCCGGTGGAGAACACGCCCTACAGCCGCATCTGGCTGCTGGTCGACGAGGACATGCGCCTGGAGCAGGTGATCCGGCAGACGCAGAAACTGGTGGACGTGCTGGATATCCGGCGCCACAGCGCCGACCACCAAGCGTTCGAACAGCTGGAGCGGTTTTTCAATCACTGATGCTGCGCAGACACACCCAACCACCGGGTCCGGCGGAAACTGTCGGATATTCGGCGCCCCTTGTCCCGTTAAATGGCCGGACACCCTGGCCATTCGGGCAGCGACCGCTGCTATACTCAAAATCATGTAAAGCCGTCGGGCTATTTATTTTCGGGGAAACGCTCCGGGCCCGGGCTGCCCGAAACCGTGACGTATCCCACGCCCACCCGACTTGGCAATACCTACAGCGGGTGACCGATTGCATGCATGGACGCGGCAGGCACCTTGGACATACAGCCAACCGGGTATGTTCTTTAGATGAGTGCAGAACGCGAGCAGCATACGTCGTCCGCCTCGGGACCCAGTCTCAACAAGGCCTATTTACAACTCGCACAGGCATGGTCGCTTTGGGAATACCCGCTGGACCAAGCGATCCCACACATCATCCGCTCCATTTCCCGGACCCTGGGGGCACGCAGGGTCAGCGTCTGGCTGCTGAACGAAGACCGCACCTCGCTGTATCTGCTCGACCTCTTCGACGCCGAGGATCCCTCTCCCGACCAGAGCCCGCCCCTGCTGTGCCGCGACTGTCCGGTGTATTTCCACGCCCTGAACACCGGGCGCGTCATCGCCGCCGCAGACGCCTGGCATGACAAACGCACCCGCGAGCTTGCCGAACCTTACCTGAAACCGACGGGCGTCGGTGCGATCCTGGATGCCACGCTGCGCAAGGCCGGCAAAGTCGTCGGCGTGCTCAGCGTCGAGCATGTCGGCGCACCACGCCAGTGGAACGAACGGGAAACGCGTTTTGCCATTTCGGTCGCCGACCTGCTCATGCAGCGCCTGATTTACGAGGACACCCGACGCAACGAGGCCTATTACAGGGATTTGAGTTCGCTGCAGCAGGCCATCTTCGACGGGGCGTATTACAGCATCGTCTCGACGGACGTGGACGGCGTCATACGGTCCGTCAACAAAGCGGCCTTGCGAATGTTCGGCTATGCGCCGGAAGAACTGATCGGCAAACAAAACCCGGCAATTTTCCACGATCCCGAAGAGATACATATCCGCGCCGACGAGTTGTCCGCCGAGCTTGGCGAACACATCGAGCCGGGGATCGAAGCACTGGTCGCCAAGGCACGGCGCGGCATTCCCGAGGAGCGGGAATGGACGCTTATCCGCAAGGACGGCACGCGCTTCCCGGTTCTGCTGTCCGTGTCAGCGCTGAGAGGTAAAGACGGCAACATCAACGGCTTTCTGAGCATCGCATCCGACATCACCGAGCGCTTCCAGGCCAAGCGCGCGCTGCAGGAGGAGGAAGCGCGCTACCGCGCCCTGTTCGAACGCGCCGGCGACAGCATTTTTTTGATGCAGTCCGACCGCTTTACCGACTGCAACACAGCGACGCTGCAGATGTTCGGGTGTACACGCGAACAAATCATCCACGAAACGCCCTACCGCTATTCCCCGGAATACCAGCCGGACGGTCGACTTTCGCGCGACAAGGCCCTGGAGAAGATCGAAGCGGCATTCAAAGGCGAAACCCAGTTCTTCGAATGGCAGCACATCCGCCACGACGGCACGCCCTTCGATGCTGAAGTCACGCTCAACGTGATCGAAATCAACGGCGAGCCTCAACTGCTCGCTACCGTCCGCGACATCAGCGAGCGCAAACAGACCGACATTCAGCTTACCCAGTCACGCCAGGCCCTGCTCGACCGCAACGAAAGCCTGCGTCTGATCAACGAGCTTTCGTCGCGCCTGCACAGTTGTACGGCCGTTCAGTCCATCGTGGATGAAACCCTGAACGCCCTGCTGGGGATGAGCAGTACGCCGCACGTTGCGTTCTATCTGGTGGACAACGACAAACAGACACTGCGCCTCGCCGCCAGCCAGCATTTCGGGCACGATCTGGCGCAGACCGGCGCCACACTGCCCATCTCCGGCAGTCTCGCCGGCACAGCGCTCACCGAAGGCCGCCTACTGGTCAGTACCGACTTCGCCCGGGATCAGCGGCTCGAGCCGGTAGTGAAATCCGCGCTCATCGAGAGCGGCTTCGAATCCGGCGTCATCATACCGTTGATTTATAGCGGCAAGCCGCTCGGCACCATCAACCTGATTTACCGTGGCCAGCGGGATTTCAGCGACATCGAACGCGAGACGCTCGAAGCCATCGGCAGGACGGTTTCGCTCTCCCTTGCCAACACGCAGCACGTGAACGAACTGGAGTACCTCGCCCATCACGACTCGCTGACCCGGCTTCCGAACCGTGCCGTACTGCACAACCTGTTCGACGAACTCCTCCGGCAGGACGACAACACCGGCGCGCTTTTCCTGCTCGACCTGGACCGTTTCAAGGAAATCAACGACACCCTGGGCCACCACGTGGGAGATTCACTGCTCAAGCAGATCGGCCCGCGGCTGCAGTCCACCATCACCGACCAGGACATTCTTTTATGCCGTCTCGGGGGCGACGAATTCACCGTGCTGCTCGCTGGCACCGTAGATCCACTCAAGCTCGCCACCATCGCCCAGACCCTGCTCACCGCCCTGCGTCAGCCCTTCCGGATCGACGACATGCTGCTGGAGCTGGATGCCAGCATCGGTATCGCCATCTACCCCGAAAACGGCAGCGACAGCCATGCACTGCTGCGCTCCGCGGACGTGGCCATGTACGAAGCCAAAAGCAAGGGCAGCGGTTATTCCTTCTACGACCGCACCCTCGACAAGCATTCGCCGGAACGACTTGCGCTGATGACCGAGCTCGGCACGGCCATCCGCCAGCAGCAGCTCACGCTTCACTACCAGCCCAAGGTCGACCTCGGCAGCAGTACGATCACTGGCTTCGAGGCCCTGGTACGCTGGCAGCACCCGCGTCAGGGTCTGCTTTACCCCAACAAGTTCGTGCCCATGGCCGAGGTCAGCGAGGTCATACATCACCTGTCCGAGCAGGTGATTCAACTGGCGATACAGCGGCAGGCGCAGTGGAAACGGCAGGGCTATGACTTCTCGGTGGCAGTGAACCTCTCCGCGCGTAATCTGGTCGATGACCGCTGCATCGATATCATCAAGGAAGCGCTGCAGCTCGAAGGTGCTTCCGCCGACAGGCTGGAGCTGGAAATAACCGAAACCGCGCTGATGCACGACCCGGAAGGCGCCGCAAGGCTGCTCAGCCGCATCGCCGAACTCGGCGTCAAGCTGACCATCGACGATTTCGGCACCGGCTATTCGTCTCTGGCCTATCTGCGCCGCCTGCCCATACATGCGCTGAAAATAGACCGCGTGTTCGTCAGGGACATGCTCGTCAACGAGCAGGACGCGATCATCGTCCGCTCAACCATCGCGCTGGCACACAACCTCAATCTGATGGTGGTCGCCGAAGGCGTGGAGGACGAAGGCACCCTGGCGGCGCTGCGCAACATGCACTGCGACATCGCGCAGGGCTATTTCATCAGCAGGCCTCAGATCGAAAAGGACATCGACGATTGGCTCGCCGTGGGCAACGGCTGGAAGGTCGGCTAGAAAAATACCATGCAACTTTGCGGCCACTACCTCATGTTCGATTGGCTGGGACAGCCTGAAAGCAGCGAAAAACGCTCCGCGCCATACAGAGCGAACTGCCATACCATAAAAAAACTTTCCAAAATTATTTTGGACAAGCGAAATATGGCGCGATAACCGGACCGAAATTCGTCAATGTCCATTCTTTCACTGAATTACAGGCCGCCGGGCCACTCGTTTGAACACATTGGACCTCTGTGTAGCACTGTATATAACCGTATGCCGTAGAGCACCACGCCGTCCCTTTATTAACGCGGCTGTACATACTCTGAACCCAGAGCGCTGCGGTCGCCTCAGGGTTATTCTGGAGACATTGGGCCTTCCAACCAGGGTTAGTGTGTTGATTACAAATATCAATTTGTTTTTCCGCCACGGGCCAAAGTTTGTTAAATAAGGCGCTGGCACACTTGTTAAATCCCTGGTCAAATTCGGAATGATTCTTAGCCACAAACTCATCAAAATGAAGCGGCTGTCTAAGAGATTGCACATATACGTTATACAAGGATACCCATTTCTGATCAGATGCTTCTGCCCCAACCATGATCAAAAACATCGATAACGCAAGAAGAATTATCGCTTTCATTCCATGACCTCCTATTCCCTGATCAATAATATTTACTTCATAACCTCAACCTGAAAAATCCAAGTGCTCGTTTAGGCAATAGAAAAAACGCATACACCCTTAAACAGCGAAACAAAAATTACACCACGGAATTTCGCACCACCTGCCCTCCATAGAAAGCAGGCCCAAAAAATAAATATCAAAGGGAGTTAACAACTGTGTGACCGAGCGCAAATAATGGCGACCTCCTTGTGCCTAGCACCTATGCAGCGCCGTTTGAACACCCGTTAATAAAAGCTAGTTGACGTGACGCAAGCTGTCAATAACTCAATTATGCCTATATAAGCAACCATCAAGCATAGGCGGCCTGACTAACTGCTCGTGCAGTTAACAGAAATTACTTCAGTAGCTTGTGATTATGGCCAGCCGTAACCATGACAAACCAGCTCGTCAGGGCAGAACTGGGTTGCGCGCCTCGCCGGCCAGGAACGCCCGGATGTTCAGCACGCACTCGTCGATGACGCGCTGGCGCGCCTCGCGGCTGCCCCAGGCGACGTGCGGGGTAACGATCAGGTTGGGAATGTCATCGGCCAGCAGCGGGTTGCCGTTCACCGGCGGCTCGGTGGTCAGCACGTCGAACCCGGCGCCGCCGATCACGCCGTTGTGCAGCGCCTCGACCAAAGCCACCTCGTCCACCAGCCCGCCGCGCGCGGTGTTGATCAGCAGCGCATCGTTTTTCATGCGCGCCAGTTGCTCGCGCCCGATGAGGTTGCGAGTCTGCTCGGTCAGCGGACAATGCAGCGTCACCACGTCCGACCGCTCCAGCAGTTCGTCCAGCGACACGCGGCCGGGCTGCGGCTCGCCGCCGATACGCTGCGACACCAGCACCCGCATGCCGAAGGCCTCGGCGATGCGCGCCACCGCCTGCCCCAGGTTGCCGTAACCGACGATGCCGAGCGTCATGCCCGACAGCTCGCGAATGGGGTAATCCAGAAAACAGAAGTTCGCGCTTTGCTGCCAGCGGCCGCCGCGCACCGCGTCGTGGTAATCGCACAGCGAGGTGGCGAGTGCGAGGATCAACGCGAACACGTGCTGGGAGACGGTGTCCGACGCATAACCGCGGACATTGCTGACCGGAATACCCAGTTCGGCGGCAGCCTTTATGTCCACGTTGTTGGTGCCGGTGGCGGCCACGCAGATCATGCGCAGCGCATCGGCCTGCTTCAGCAGGTCCCCGGTGAGCACCACCTTTTGTACCACGGCGACCTCCACGCCCCGCAGGCGTTCCGCGACCTCTTCCGGCGCGGTGCGGTCGTAGAACCGCATCTCCGGCAATACGCCCTCCAGCCCCGCCAGGTCCAGGTCGGCGGGCGCCATGGTATCCAGGTCCAGAAACACGCCTTTCATATTGTCCTCGTTGTCGGTATGTCGGTGGACACGACAGCCGTCGCACCATGGTGGTGCAGCATAATGCATCCGGTACCGCGTTGACGACCGAGACGCTGGGTCAGCCCGCGCCTCATCTCTTATACTTTTGGATATCCAAGGACACCACCGACCCAGCAGGCGATCCGTCATGAGCGACAATGCAGCACAGATCCAGCCGGTCCGCTCCACCGGCTTTCAGCGCAACGGCGACAAGCAGAACTCCACCTTCTTCGAGGAGTACCTGACCAAGCTGCTGGAGGAGCGTGACCGCGTCGGCCTCAGCGGGCTGATCGGCGAGATCGACGCCCTGATGCTCACCGTCGATCCCGGCCAGTCCATCGACTACATCGCCGAACTGGCGCTGATGACCCCGTATCAATACCTGGTCACGCTGGAGAGCGAATCGCACTGGACCCACATCCTGCGCATCGACATGGACTCGCCCGACTTCCTGGTACGCGAGGTCAAAGACCCCAACACACGCGGCATCTTCCGCAGCCTGAACGAGGTCTACCCCATTGGCGCCAGGAAGCCGAACTGCCGCTACATGGGCGAAATCCTGAGGGTCAACAACCTGCACGACGTGGTGAGGCTGCAAAGCGAGCGCGAGTTCCGCTTCTTCACCTCGGACGAGGTCCGCAAGCTGGAGCTGCCCGGCAACATCGCCATCTCCAAGCCCTCGCCCTACACGCATAACATCATCGGCTATCTCGAACGCCCGCTCGACCAGCTGCGCGTGTACGCGCTCGGCATCAGCAGCGTCCGCGATGACGTGCATGCCGTGTGCGAATCGGCCAAGGCCCTGCAGGCCAGGCTCGGCATCGACGAGCTGGTACAGCCCATCGACCACCTGGCCACCCGCGTCTACAGCCAGAACCGCGAGGTGGCAATACTGGAGTACCTGTCCCTGTCCAGCTACTACTACTGGGGTTCCTACGACATCAAGGACCAGAACTCCTCCACCAACGTGACCAAGAGCGTCCACTTCCAGCAGGAGAGCCGCAGTCCGGCAAAGGTATTCACCGCCAACAACACGCCCTACTTCGTCAACCACCTGGAGAAGCTGCCCTCGCCCACGGAGAGCTTCGTGCGCAACTACGGCCCGCGCCTGCACCACATCGCCTTCTCGGTGAAGGACGGCAAGACCAACGGCATGGCCAACATCGACTACGTCGTCGACTCCATACGCCAGCACGGCAAGGAATTCCTGCTTCAGGTCATCGGCTCGGAAGAGGAAGGGCTCAAGCAGATCTTCTCCAGCGCGTCCGAGCACTCATCGCTGATCATCGAGTATGTGCA